>NZ_DCRI01000099.1:0-51851 GCF_002324975.1 Acinetobacter sp. UBA1496
GCAAAAAAAAACAAGGCATCAACCTTGTCTCTTTTGATGGTGGGGACGGAGAGACTCGAACTCTCACACCTCGCGGCGCTGGAACCTAAATCCAGTGCGTCTACCAATTTCGCCACGTCCCCATCAGGGTACCAACTTTGTGTTGGAATTTTTCAAACTTTGGCAGAGGATCAAGGATTCGAACCTTGACGAACGGTTTTGGAGACCGTCATGCTACCATTACACCAATCCTCTACTCGGCCATTTTACTCAATCTCTTAAGTAAATTGGTGGGGACGGAGAGACTCGAACTCTCACACCTCGCGGCGCTGGAACCTAAATCCAGTGCGTCTACCAATTTCGCCACGTCCCCGATGGCTGTGTATACTATAGGGATCAATTTCACCTGACAAGCTCTTTTTAAGAAAAAACTACTCGTTTGATTAAATAAAAAACAATATCCAATTTATTGTATTTTTCTCATGCAATTTCAGTAAGTAAGGCCTGTTTTACGGCTTTGAAATCAGACAATCTATCCTGTGAGTGCTTTCGAAGCATATTTTGTAGCAGGCTTTGCAAAGCTTGATATTGTGCAGGGAGCTCAGGTTTAAAATGCTGACAATGCAATAATGCCCAATCTTGATAATCTGTCGCTTCTAAACGTTGCCCTGTAAGCCACTCATAAAAAATGATACCCAGCGCATAAACTTCGCTCTGTAGCGACTTGGCTTGCCCTTGGAACAATTCGGGCGCCATATAACGAGGCGTTGCGTTCATTGCTTGGCTGGTAGTGTTGAGGGGCTGCACCTGCTCAAAATCAATCAAACAAACCCGATTCTGATAAATGACAAAATGCTCTCGTTTGAGATCAGCATGCAGATACCCGAGTTCTTGTAAGCTTATCAACGTTTCTAATGCCCGTAGTATATGCTGACGGACTTCTTGAATTGAAAACAGCTTAGGGCATACCTCAAAATGTGCTGGTGCATCAGGCAGGATCAAAGCCAGTTTGAAAGATTCATCTCCAATCTGAAACGGCTTTCGAATAGTTTGATGCGGAAGCATGAAAGTCCGCCCTTCTTGCTCACCATAAGCTTCATAAAAATCCAATTCATGACTTAAGCCAGTCTGGGCATAGTGAGAAATAGCCGTTGAATCCAGATTCTGGGTTTTTAACCACAATGCTGACCCGGTCTCAGGATTAAATTCTAGATAATAAAGACGGCGACCAAAACCCAGACTTCGGGCTTTGGTCTTAAGCTGAAAATCAAGCTGATGCAGTTTGGCGGGGTTAAGTAACAATATATTCCTGCTTGGCATCTGGAGCATGCTGGTAATTTAGCAGTTCCAGACAATGCTGAATAGTTTTACCTACCCGCTCCTGAGTTTCGATCAGAGAGATTTTTGGCCAGGTCGCCCGCTCACCTTCACGCTGCAACACCTTGAATAAATGCGGACGAGGATTTTGCAGCATATAGCTATAATGACGCAGGCTATATTTACCCACAATATTCACATCGCCATAGTAACGCTGATCCACCACGCCATAACCATGATCCAGCAAACGGCGGACTGGCGGCAAACTTCCCGCATGCTCACGGGCAAAATCCATAATCCCTTTGGTAAATACCACACTCTGACGGCGTACAATGCGTTTCGGCCAGCTTAATGTCCCTTTACGGAAGCGTGAAATATCATCCTGCATAAAAGGCACAATGTGTGGATTGGCCTGACTGGCAATGGTGTAATTGATATTGTACAGCCGCGCCATTTTCTCCTGCGGGAAATCGCTACGAACACTGCCATCTACCCAGCATGTTGCGCCCATATAAGGCGTATATTGCCCATCGTGGCGTTTACTGGTGAGACGTACCGGCGGGAACAAAATTGGCACAGCACAAGATGCCAGCACCGCACTCCAGACTAGTACATCTGGAGAGGTATAGGCATTCATGATCCGGGCATCCTGCGCTGCATCATAAGGCGCGACCGCAATATTAATATGTAGACCCGAAGTTTTTAATGCTTCTTCAAAGGTCATATCTCCCAAGTTTTCGATCAGGAATTTTTTCAGGTATTTAACATCCGCCAGACCACCATTACCCTTCAGTAATTCACTCATGGTACGGAAATGGAATGCTTCATGGAAAAAGTTATGACCTTTTAAAATATCCACATATTGTGCGGGTTTGGAGACGCCCAACATAGCGGTCATAATTGCACCAGCACTAGAACCCGACATCACTCGAGGTAACAGATCCTGTTCCATTAGCGCTTTACATACACCGGTATGAAATAAGCCGAGTGTTGCACCGCCCGAGAACATTAAAGCTGGCTGACCATAAGCACGTTGGCAGTGCTCAAAATATTCAATTTTCTCTTCAAGAGTCAGACAGGTACATTGTGCAGAAGCAATATAAGCCAAGCCCAGACTGACTTCTTCTACATAATCCTCAATAATTTTTTTAGTGCCGACATAAGTGACGGTAAACAATAAAGGATGGGCGATATTGGCAATATCGTAACTCAGCCCTTCACGCAGGATATACATCAGGTCACGAGTGCGTTTCTGCTGACGGTAACGTCTTAATTTCCCCAGTCGATGCGCAATCACTTCGGCATCAAAATACGGTGAACTATTATCCAATTTCCATTCTTGTGCCCCAGATTCTTCGTCGATCTTTAAGGCAATATATTTCCATTCTTCGTAAGTTTCAGCCTGCTGCAATTGCTGCTTCAGCTTTTTAATACGATAGGCCTGATGTGGATTGATATCCTGAGTAAAATCTTTAAACAGCATCTGCCCCTCTTCCCTATCTATATTGTAATTTTCAGACACCCTGCAGCCATAAACAAAAAACGGGCATCTATTTTCTTTGTACTACAATAACGAAAATTCACCACTTTAGGCAAATTATCACACTTTCCAGACTTTGACTGTGAATTTTACAGTGATAGTATTCTAGCCATAATTGTAAATGTACTGCTCAAATCTTGGCGAAAATTGATTTACCTGACAATATCGTAAATGCTCTTTCTACTGTTCTTCTCCAGCTCCAGCAAAGCCTGCCTGAATTAAAACAAAGTCCTGATTTTTCTGCTTATGCCTATAAATGGCAGGCTGGAGAACTCAAACCCATTCACCAGCTTAAACAGATTGAACTGGCAGATTTAAAAGGCATTGAGCGACAAAAAGAAAAAGTCATTCAGAATACTTTGCAGTTTCTAAAAGGATTACCTGCCAATGATGTCTTACTCACTGGCTCTCGCGGTACAGGCAAATCTTCGATCGTGCGTGCCTTGTTGACTGAATATGCAGATCAGGGTCTACGTTTGATTGAAATTGAACGTGATGATTTGTCAGATCTTCCACAAATTCAGCAACTGATCGCCGGTCGTCCGGAAAAGTTTATTGTCTATTGTGATGACCTGGCCTTCAATGCGGAAGATGAAAACTATCGCAGTCTAAAAAGTGTTTTAGATGGCTCATTACAGTCCGGTTCCAGTAATTTTGTGATCTATGCGACTAGTAACCGTCGTCATCTATTACCGGAATTCATGCATGAAAATACCCCGGTGACCAAAGTAGATGTACCGCAATATACAGAGTTACATCCACAGGAAGCCATTGAAGAGAAAATTTCCTTGTCGGATCGTTTTGGTTTATGGCTGTCGTTCTACCCAATGGATCAAAACCTGTATCTGGAAATCGTTGAGCATTATTTGAAAAAGGCAGATATGCAACTTACAGCTGAAGCCCGTGCTGAAGCATTACGCTGGTGTCAGGCACGTGGCCAACGCTCAGGCCGTGCAGCCTATCAGTTCTCTAAACACTGGATTGGTTCGCAGCAGTTAAATTCTCTGTAAATTTTTCCCCAAATAAAAAAAGCTCCTTAATGGAGCTTTTTTTATAAGGTTAGTTCTTATTTTTTATTGCCAATAATCGTAGACCACAGCAGATCATCCAGCTCACTGCCATTGAAATAGACAGTCGCTTTTAAGGATTCAGGCTGATTCTGTTTAACCTCAATCACCTGATCATAACTGTCAGTAATTTTAAGCACCCCCTCTTTCGGCAGATGCTTATAATTATTTAACACCGTTTCGTCCATCTTGAATGATGTAGTCGTATTAAAATCAAAACTATAACGGTAATCCGCCAAATTTGGCTGACCAATAATGCTGTCGCTGCTGGTTAAGGTACGAATACCATTACTGCCACTACCATAGTCATCTACAAGGCTATAGTTATAATTACGTACCAGTAAGTATTCCTTGCTCAGCTCATCATACTCGGCGCCAGATTTACCCGCATTCTTGTCTTCCGCTACACGCTGAAATTCCAGACGGGCAATTTTATAGCTTTCCAATGCACCCAAATTGTTTTTGCTTTTGGTATGAACAATCGTACCTGAAATCAGATAATCATCTTTTAGATTAAAATCAACATTGGAACCATAATGTACATTGCTAAAGGTCAAGGTCGTAGTATCATCGTTGACCGTTTGGGTAATGGTTGAATCTTTGCGATAGGTTTTATCCAGAACAATACAGTTATTTTTATCGGTTTTTAATTTAAAAGTTTTCACTGCACCATTGGTATTCACTTCAGAACAGATCAGATTCGGATATTTGATGCTGTTCACACCCAAATTATAAATCTTGATAATACGGCTCGTGCGTCCATAAGGATAATCCGCAAAAACTTCACCAATCATATGACCTAACGCAACGTTATAGTCCGTATCATTACTGGTGCTATTGTTAATTTTGTCGCGGATTTTCTCGATGATATCGCGATCCTCAAAAGGAATAAATTCTTCTGAAAGTTCAGGAGAAATACTCTGCTCTGGAACATTTGGCGGTGTGGTCACTGTAGAATTGTCTGAGCTACCTCCACTGCCACCACATGCGGTAAGCAAGCCTGAAACCAAAACCAGCCCAAAGAATGACATCTGCTTTTTCATAAAATTTTATTCCCTAGAATTTCTTTGCATTTTTATTCACTGAGAATGAAAGATGGGTGTATTAAAACTGCACAATACAAACCCACTACCTGTCGATGATATTTTTTCTGGACAGTATTTCTTACACTCTGATCGTGCTTTATCTTTTAATAAACTAAGGATTAACTCTGTAATTTTAATTTATATTTCGAACAACAATTATCATAAGAAATGAAGCGCTTATTTGAATTTTTTTCCTTACCAGAGTCACTTTTCAACACACTTAAAGCACATTTAATTAGATCGATTAAGTTTGCAACAAAGCTTATAAAATTTGTAATGGTTAAGTTAAAGATGGATTGAATTTTCTTTTTTATGGAGAATCATGTTCAACTTTCATACATGGCGATGAAAGAGAATATTGAAAGATAGGATGACTTTAGAGCATAGAAAATAATCATTTTCATGATATGAGATGCTTAATCACTTATAGAAGATTTAAAGCGTGAATTATTTTAGATTGCTCGATTCACTGGATTTTTTCCGACGCTTATACTCAAACATGTTCTGATCCGCTTGTGCGAGCGCTGCAAATAAACCATGACCAGGATGACGCATCGCCATACCAATCGCTGCGCCAATGTTTGCTGCTGCAAAGGCATTAATTAAACGATCCACTAAACTTTCAGTACTCGTTTCATCATTTTCCACGCTAAGAATCACAAACTCATCGCCACCTAAACGGGCAACAATATCGTTGATCCGTACATTATCTCGTAATACTTGAGCCGCGTTTTGAATCAGCTTATCACCTTCATCATGACCCAAACTATCATTCACCTTTTTTAGGTCATTCAGGTCAATAAATAATACAGCGGCGGGATGACCATATTGCTTGCAACGCTCTTCTTCAGCTCGCAGCAGTTTTTCCCAGGCCCGGCGATTATAGAGCCCGGTCAATTCATCTTTACTGGCTTCTTCCTGCAATAATTCATGCTGTCTTATCTGCTCACTCTGACGCAATTCTGCCTGCAAGATCGAACTGAGCAATTGTCCCAATAACTCGATCAGTTGCATATCTTGCAAAATAGCTTCCGATTTGGTTTCTGGATCAATCGCACAGAGTGTTCCAAACAAACTGCCATCTTCTTTAAGGAGTGGCTGACCAATATAAGATTTTATACAGACCTGCTGATTAATCGGCGCTGTGGCGTATAAAGGAATTTCTTCAGAGCGGGGGGCAATTCTCGGGGCCTTACCTACGACCATATGAGAACAAAAAGAATCAGCCCACTGAAACACTTGGCCGGGTCGTATATCATAACCATGGTCTTCACTTTGCAGCACAATCCAGTCTTGGCCTTCTACTCGAGTGATCATCCTTAAATTAAAGCCAAAATGCTGATGCAGATATTTTAAAACTGCCTGTCCCGCATCCTGAAAACTTTTGAAATTTATAATTTCCATCCGAGATTGCCTCTGCTGCGAACCTGTAAAAATATGCATGATATAAACTTAAGCTATTAAACTATTTTTCCGGTTTCAATAGAATATACGAGCTCTAAATACAGCCATAAAACTATATATTTACAACATACCGTTGCTATAAGTTTTCATTTAAAAATTCACAATAAAAAAAGAGGCCTAAGTCTCTTTTCTTCAAGCCTGAAATCTATGCCTCTGTCGGATTAGTCAGTTCCGTCATTGGCCAGCGTGGTGTGGTGGTCACCGCCAAGCCATCATGCTGTCCTGCTTTTAGACGCTGATAGCCCGCAAAAGCAATCATGGCACCATTGTCTGTACAGAGTGCAGGTTCCGCATAATAAACCGATGCACGAATCTTGGCTAAATCTGCTTCTAAACGCTCACGTAAACGCTTGTTGGCACTGACACCGCCCGCAATTACCAGACGTTTAAGCCCTGTTTGCTTCAATGCTTTCACCGACTTTTTCACTAAAGTATCTACAATAGCTTCCTGAAAACTGGCAGCGATATCGGCATCGCGGTTTTCATCACCGAGTTTTTTCATTTGTACAGAAACTGCGGTTTTTAGACCACTGAATGAAAATTCTAAACCTTGATGCAGCATTGGACGTGGGAAAGCAAAGGCATTCGGATCGCCCTGCTCAGCCAGTCTGGAAATATTCGGGCCACCTGGATATGGCAAACCCATCATCTTCGCAACTTTATCAAATGCTTCACCCGCTGCATCATCAATCGATTCACCGAGTAATTCATACTGCCCAATGCCATAAGCAGCCATGAGCTGTGAGTGACCACCAGACACCAGTAATGCCACAAATGGAAATTCCGGTGGCGTTTTAGAAAGTAATGGCGCCAGCATATGACCTTCCATATGATGCACACCAATCGCCGGTTTATTTAAGGCAAAGGCCAAAGTCCGACCAAACAGTGCGCCCGTCATTAATGCGCCCATCAGGCCCGGACCACGGGTATAAGCCACCGCATCAATTTCTGATTTTTTGATGCCACTTTGTTCAAACAGTTCATTCAGTAAAGGAATGAGTTTACGCACATGGTCCCGCGAAGCTAGTTCTGGTACGACGCCGCCATATTCAGCATGCAGTTTAATCTGGCTGTACAGCACCTGTCCGCGCAAACCCAACTCGCTGTCATACAGCGCAAGTCCTGTTTCATCACACGACGTTTCCAAGCCTAAAACGATCATTAAACTGCCTATAACCTGTATCAAATATATTGCAGCAACTATTATAGACTTGTGATATGAGATGTAAATGAGTAAAATACTGACCTTCACTTGTGATCGAGGGCAATTCGGCCCTGATCTTATCCATAACTTAATGAGGATTCTTCATGCCACAAGTTAAATTGAAAGAAGGCGAACCAGTAGACGTAGCTATCCGTCGTTTCAAACGTTCATGCGAAAAAGCGGGTGTTCTTGCTGACGTTCGTAAACGTGAATTCTACGAAAAACCAACTCAAGAACGTAAACGTAAAAAAGCTGCTGCTGTTAAACGCTACCAAAAGAAATTGGCACGTGAATCAGTACGTACTACTCGCCTTTACTAAGATTAATTTGTGATTGACTGCTTGGAATAAATAATGACTACTTTAAAAAACCAGATTACTGACGTATTGAAAGCCACTATGCGTGCCAAAGATATGTCAAAGTTGACGGTCATTCGTAGTCTGCAAGCAGCAATTAAGCAAATCGAAGTCGATGAGCGTAAAGAACTTGACGACGCTCAAGTTCTTGCGGTCATTGAAAAGCAAATTAAACAACGTAAAGAATCGATTAAAGCCTTTGAAGGCGCTGGTCGAGATGATTTAGCTAGTAAGGAACAAGCCGAAGTTGAGGTTCTCTCTCAATTTCTACCAGAAGCTATGACTGAGGAAGAACTTGATTCCCTGATTGCGCAAACAATTGAAGCGCAACAAGCTACTAGCATGAAAGATATGGGTAAGGTGATGAATTCTCTGCGTCCGCTCATAGCCGGGCGCGCCGATCCTGCACAAGTTTCAGCAAAAATTAAAGCAAAACTTGCTTAATTCCCCCATTCTATTTCAAATCTAAATCTGCGTTGAACTGCCTCCATTCTGGACAGTTCTCAGCATTTTCTTATTTATTCTTACTGTAAATTACAGTCCACATTATAACGTTTCAGCAACTGCATCTCTTTTGAAGATTTTACCTGCAGTATGACATCCTGCTTGCCTACATTTTGATACTGACGATCCAGATAAGCCCGGTTCTGGTCTGCCGCTTTATATAAACGATCCACATAGCGCTGCACAATCGCGCAAAACTGCTGATTCTGCGATGCGCTAAAACCCTGCTGCTGTGGATTTAAACCTTTTAAAAACTGACGTGATTCTTTTTGATAATCAGCATTAATCTGCTCAACGGACTGCACGTATTCTGCCGCACTAGCCGCCAATACATTTCCGCCACACCCCAATATCAATAAACCCAATAATATTTTTTTCATAAAATAATTAAAATAGACAACTTAGCTTTGCCCGGATTGTAGCGTGATTTAGTGAACTTCGGCTATATCTACTGAAGCTAAAAATCATTAGAAAAATAGACTTAAATTTTAAACTGTCGCGTTTGCTGCATCTGTTTTAAACGTTGACCAATGGTTGCTGACAAAGATTGATTATTTTTGCTGATGCGTTGAGCATGTATTAAGGATTTAATCGCAGTTTCTTCATAGCCTGACCAGTACTCTACTTCGGCACGATAACGTAAGACATTGGCGGCTTTTATCGATGAATCAGGTGCTGCATTCGCTGCCAGTTGCATTAATCTCCAGCCACTAACATCACGGGTATTGCTATTTAAAAAGGGCTGCACAATCGTTTTGGCCTGATCAGGTTGTTTGGCACGAATCAGGGTTTCGGCATATTTATAATTTAAAGCACGGTTTTCCGGCATGATCCTTGCGGCTGAACTAATGCTTTTTAGCGCATTATCCAGCTGATTTTGCCCCAGATAAATATCAGTCTGAAATAACACCTGCAAAGGATGCATTTTATTGTGCTTTTTGGCTTGATCCAGTGCGGTTTGTGCCGCCTGAAAATCTCCCTGTTGAAGCTGATAAGCCGTTAAAGCGAGCTGACCAGGAAAATCATTACGTTGCACCATTAAGTTGAGCTGTTGTTCAGTAGTCTGACGTGACAGTACCCGTGTATACCATTTAATGATTTCAAAATCCTGATCATTTAAATTACGCTTAACCGCAGGCAGCTGATTGGCACGCAAACGTGCTTCACTCATACGCTCAGTAGTTAGAGGATGCGTCAGCCAGAAATCAGGCATAAAGCTTAAACGGCTAGTGGAACGATGCATCACTTCAAAGAAATCCGCCATACTGTGCGGACTGTATCCGGCAGCATACATATATTGCATGCCGATCCGGTCCGCCTCACGTTCCTGATTACGGCTATAAGTTAATTGCTGATCCAGTAGAGCTGCCTGAGAACCCATCATCACTGCTGCACCTGCATCACCATCTGCCTGTGAAGCCACTAATGCACCCACCAGAATCCCTGCCAGGGCCAACAGTCCTTGTCCTTTAAAGGTTTCTTGCGAACGACTGTAATGACGTTGTGTGACATGTGCAATTTCATGTGCCATCACCCCTGCCACCTCATCCGTATTTCGAGCAGAATTAATCAAACCCGCATTCAGGGCAAATAACCCACCAGGTACCGCAAAGGCATTAATTTGCGGATCATTGATTACCATTAAACCGATCGGTTGCTGTAATTTGGTCTGACTGAGAATTTGGGAAAATATGGAAAGTAACTGATCTTCAAGCCATGGATTCTGAATCACAGGCATTTGTTTCTGGACTTGACGATAGACCTTTTCACCAATCATTTGTTCTTTTTGCTGGTCGATCAATCCGACGCCCGCACCAATATCCGGTACAGAAAATTGTGCAGCAGGCTGATTAAAATAATCATTATCACTATGTCCTGCTGCTGCACACAGACTTAACCCGCACGCCAATACCAAACGTTTCAATGAAAAATCTCTAAAATTCAGTTTCAACCTGTCTCGAATATAGCATCGAAAAATGAGCATAGATGCAGGAAAATGTTATTTAATATTACTTAGATGAACCAATCACTTGCGGATTCACCACATAGCGTGGCACCCGCCCTTCAAGTGCATCGACCAGATTCTGATAAGCCAGCTCAGCCATTTTTCGACGTGTTGCCACTGTGGCCGAACCGACATGAGGCAAGGTAATAACATTATCCAGCTCAAATAATTCTGATTCTTTTAAAGGCTCTTTCTCATAAACATCCAGCCCCGCAGCAAAAATTTGGTTGGCTTTTAAGGCTTTGATCAAAGCCTGCTCATCAATCACAGACCCACGGGAGATATTCACCAGCACCGCATGTGGCTGCATTTGTGCCAGTTGTTCGGCTCCAATCAGAGCTTTTGATTCAGCATTTAAATCCACGGTAACCACCACAAAATCTGAGCGCTGCAAAAGCTCATTCAGAGAGCAATACTGTGCATTGAGGCCTTGAGCCAATTCCGGTTTTTCATGGCGATTATGGTACAGGATATTCATATTGAAACCGTAAAACCCACGACGTGCAACTGCTGCCCCAATATGCCCTAGGCCGATTATCCCCAGCGTTTTTCCGAAAATATCCACACCAAACTGTGCTTCACGTGTTGTACGGTGCCATTGTCCCTGCTTGGTCCAGTGATCCAGATAAGCCACTTTGCGTGCAGCTGCCATTAATAGCGCAAATCCCAGATCTGCCGTGGTTTCAGTCAGGACATGGGGGGTATTGGTCAGATAGATATTTTTTTCATTCAGATAATCAACTTCATAGTTGTCATACCCGACACTGACACTAGAAATGATTTTAAGTCGGGTTGCTGGTGCCAGATTATCGCGATTGAGCAGTCGGCCTGTCCCAATCATGCCATCGGCATCGCGCACCTGTTCCAGCAACTGCTCATGCACATTGCCCAGTTTCGGCTGTAAGGTCACTACATTAAAATTTTGTTCGAGTTTTTTTTGGACATCCTGATCGATCTGGCTGAATACAATCACTTTTTGTTTCATATGTCCCTATTCCACATCAATATTAATCTGAGTTCGCTGGCCTGTTTTGCATAAACTGCCATAAGCGTTTTTTATGTATTGGCTGATCCAGCATTTCCTGTAAAGATGCCAGTTGAATCATTTTATTATGTGTCACATGCGGAATAGAGCCAAGGGAAATGATATTTTTTTCCAGGCTCATCATGTCCAGAAAACCTTGAATATAAGATTCAACACCTCGACCATCTTGCAGATTCACCCAAGGAAATGGCCAGTTCAGTTCATAAAATTCACTTTGCAGAGCACGCTGGATGTTGATCCATAAAAGCTGGGTTTGCTCGGTCATTTCTGTGGCATCGATGACAATCGTACAATGTTCCAAGCTTAAAGCCTGCAAGTTGAATGGCGGAATATGTAGAATTTCCCGCTGTTCCTGAATTGTTGCAACAACTACTGGCGCTTCACTTTTAGCTTCAGCTTTTGCTTCAACTGTAACAGGCTCAGGCGCAATTAAAGGAGCTTTTGCTACCGGAGCAATCTGAGCCGGTTGTGGCAGGATGATTTCGCTATGCAATTCTGCTGGGGCCTGATCACGCCAGATCGAAACCTGATGCTGCTGACATACGTCGCCCTTGGGAATCCAGATATCTATTCCTAATGTTGCCAGTATGTCACGCTGATGCCCAATCATCTTTTCTTCATCACCTATTTCAGGTCGAACATTTTAACGGGATTCGCTTTTCTTTGCCGAACTATTTCCAGTTTTTCACTCTCTATCTTGAATCATTTTAACTCAGAATAGAAATCAATTTATAAGATTACTTTTTTTCTACTGCAAGTTCTTTTATAGATCAGTTCTTGAAAAACTGGACTTAAATACATCTTCTTAATTTAAAAATATTAGATAATCATCAAGCTGTTTTTCTTAAGCATTTGCGAGGTAATTTCATTGGATTCAAAGCCCAAGCGCCAGTATAAAAGCTCCATCACATCCAATTCATCCTGAGTCATGATCCGGTCGCTCCACAGGCAAACTTCTGCAATTCCCAACATGCTCAGACGATCACGCAATAACAATCCGGCAATATCATTTAAAATCTCAGCTAAATCAATCGGCTCATCTGAGATTTCACTATACAGCTCAAGTTCTCGTGGTGTCAGAATACGATTTAAAATCTTTTCCCTAACTTCCAGCTGATTATCGCTATTAATCTGCTGCACATGCAGCAAGGCATCAATCAGACGTACAATCTGTGGTTTGACCTCATCCAAAGACGTTGGCGTATGCATCGGCAGTAAATTCAGTTCATACTTCACCCGCTCTAGCAATAAAGCATCCAGCAAACCGATTTCACCATCTTCCTGAATAATCCTTGCCAGCTTCATTAAAAACTGCCGTGCAACTGTGGTAGGCATTCCACCAATATTTTTACAGGCTTGCTGGAAAATCGAGATATGTACCCGTCCATCCAGATTTAATAATGAATCAATAATCGCACGACTGACCTCTGCCTCGGTCGGAATAAATTCACGATATTGCCGGATCATCAAAATTGCGACCATCACTTCACGTGAACCGGTCGAAGTTTGCAAAGCACGTTCAATCAGCTCCGGACGCGGCATATTGGCACGCAGCTCCGGATTTAATGGCTTGATGGCATCTTTAATGGCGAAGCTAATTGGAGACAAGCGTAACAAAGGCAAAGGTTGTGGGGATTCCCAGACTGCTGTGCTTTCAGGCACGACATCTTCGAGTGAACGAAACAGACTAAACAAAGGCTGGTTTTTTAATTTCTTCAGATTTTCAAGCTGCAGATCCTGAATCAAGGCAGGATTTAATTCATAAATACGCTGATTAATATTCGGATGAATATTCAACCAGTTCTGTGGACTTAAAGAATTGGCAAAACACATATGTGAAATGGATTCGGCATATTCACTGTAAATCTGTGAACCTGAATGATGCACATGAATGCGCAATAAAGTCTGAATATTGGCATCATTCTGAATCAGGCGTCGGGTTTTCTGGTCATTTTTATAGGTACGTCCGCCCAATGAAATATATTTAATAAAACGTGTAATCAAAATACCCAAGCTGCCAATCAACCAGATGACTGCTCCGATTGAGACATAGAAAGTTTCAAACTTGTTTTCGCGAGGTACATCATTTCGATAAAACCCCAACTTCGCAATCTTGCTGCCCCACTGGCTAAAAGTGGTCAGACTGCTATATAGAATTTTCAGGCGGGTATTTTCAGCTGTTTCACCAGATAGAATCTTGTTAAATTCATGACTGAGCAAGCCATAAAGTTCAATTTCATCAAGAGTTTGTAATGCACCCCAAGTCAGAATAATAGCAGTATCACGTGGACTAAAACCCGCTGTTAATGCATTAACCCCCACTTCATTCGGCAGGACATACATAGCTGGCGGTTCAATCAGGAACGTATCTGCCAGTTGAGTATTGATCCGTAGTGCAGCACTTTCTTCCGGGATACTTTCCATTTGGTTCAGTCGACGCGCGCCCATTTGCTGGGCTAAAGAATAGCCGCCGGCACGAAACGTATAAAATTCATAGATGACCGAAATAATCATCAAGAACAAAACCAGTGCTACCAGATAAGGACTAAGGACATGCCACCATATCGACTGGCCAGGATCAGCATAGAAAACAAACAGGCCAACCACTGTATTGATAATCAGAACTGTTAATAGTATCGCAATCAGACAAAAGCTGGCTAGCAATAGCATATTCTTGTTTTTGACCAAAGCATATCCTACGCTTTTCAATCTACCACCCTAACTGATCTGGTCTTTCCTTGGGCTCATCATAAAACAAAAAAGCGGGAAATTCCCGCTTTTTCATCATGATTTTAATTGCTTAGACTTCGCGTACACCGGTCAGATCAACTGATGCTGCATCAATATTCACATCAATAAAATTGTCGCCTTTTTTGACGCCATCACTGCGTTTTTGCTCTAATTGATCGAGGTATTCAGCATTAATTCCACCTGCGACATACACACCATCAAATACAGAACAGTCAAATTCACGCAAATGAGGAACTTTTTTGGTACGTACTGCATCTTTCAGGTCTTCCAGATCCTGGAAAATCAGACGGTCAGCACCAATAATTTCACGGATTTCTTCTACACTACGTTCAGAAGCGATCAGTTCAGATTTCGCCGGCATATCAATACCGTATACGTTTGGATATTTCACCATAGGTGCCGCAGAAGCGAAGAATACTTTTTTCGCACCCGCATCACGTGCCATCTGAATAATTTCATTACAAGTCGTACCACGCACAATCGAGTCATCGACTAGTAGAACGTTTTTGCCCTGGAACTCGAGCTCAACCGGGTTCAGTTTTTGACGTACTGATTTTTTACGCAGTTGCTGACCTGGCATGATGAAGGTACGGCCGATATAACGGTTTTTCATGAAACCTTCACGGAATTTCACGCCCAGCATATTAGCCAGTTCAAGTGCAGAAGTACGTGAAGTATCCGGAATTGGAATCACCACGTCGATGTCGTGCTCATCGCCCCACTCGCGCAGGATTTTTTGTGCCAGCTTCTCACCCATTTTCAGACGGGCTTTATACACAGAGATCCCATCAATGGTTGCATCTGGACGGGCAAAGTACACATATTCAAAAATACATGGACGGTATTCTGGATTTGCTGCACATTGCTGGGTAAAGAAGTTACCGTCAGAATCAATGAAAACCGCTTCACCCGGTTCGATATCACGCTCAACCTTGAAGCCTAGCGCAGTAATCGCTACAGATTCAGAAGCAATGATATATTCCATACCATTTTCTGTTTCGCGCGAACCGTAAATCAATGGACGGATACCGTTTGGATCACGAAAACCTACCAGACCTTGGCCAGTAATCATCGCAACAACGGCATAACCACCTTTACAACGCTCATGTACACGCGTTACAGCCTGGAAAATATCTTCAGATGTTGGTACCAGCTTGCCACGTTTTTGTAATTCGTGCGCTAGTACGTTTAGTAGCACTTCTGAGTCTGAATCAGTATTCATGTGACGCAGATCAGTTTTGAATAAGTCATCATGAATTTCTTCAGCATTGGTCAGGTTACCGTTATGCGCCAGCGTAATCCCATAAGGTGAGTTTACGTAGAATGGTTGCGCTTCAGCACTGCTTGAGGTACCTGCCGTTGGGTAACGCACATGACCAATACCATAATTACCCTGAAGAGCACGCATATGACGGGTATGGAATACATCACGCACCATACCGACATCTTTACGCAGGAACAGACGGCCTTCCTGACAAGTCACAATCCCAGCTGCATCTTGTCCACGATGTTGTAACATCGTTAATGCATCAAACAACATTTGGTTAACAGGTGATTTACCAGCTATACCAACTACTCCACACATAGCAACCTCGCAGACAAGCTAGGATTAATAAAAAGGATTATTCGTTGACGCATCTGAACTCTTGGCCTTGGATGCCGGTTCAGATGAGGAATCTGAAGGTTTCTGTGCCCCTTCAGACTTGATATGTTGCAGGGCGCCATTTGCGGCTTCTTTGGAGAGCTCTGTTGCCCAAGGCGCATATGGCAATAAGACCTGTATAAATTTAGACTGCTTCCAGTGCGGCGAACTTTCGACCCACGGACCAATACCCTGCATGGTAATCAGAACAATCAGCAAACCTTTCAGGCTGCCGAAAACACCCCCCGCAAGACGATTCAGCGGACCAAGTTTCAGGGTTTTTAAAATGCGGTTGAGCAGAAAGGTGACAATCCAGGTGAGTACCACAATCATCAGAACAATAAAGGCAAAGGCTGCAATCTTCTGTACCACTGGATCTGTACTGAGAGCAACCATTGAGGGCGCAAGTAGTGTTGAATATTTCGCCGCAATAATCAAGGCAAAAATCCATCCCACTAAGTTCGCAAAGGCTTTGATAAATCCTTGGCGCAAACCGTTGAGCCCTCCAATGAGCAAGATAATCAGTAGAAAGATATCAATGGCATTCATAGGACTTAAAGCGCGGCTACACAGTCTTTAACCAGTTCCGGCCCAGTATATATGAGGCCACTATAGACTTGTACAAGGCTTGCACCAGCTTTTTTCTTGGCCAGCGCATCCGCACCTGAAAGAATACCACCCACACCAATCAATGGAATTTGTCCCTTTAATTCCTCTGCAAATGCAGCCAGACATGCCGTGCTTTTCTCAAAGACTGGCGCGCCTGATAAACCGCCCGCTTCTTCTGCATGCTCCAGACCTTCCACACCTTCACGTGACAATGTGGTATTGGTCACGATCAGACCATCAATCTTGTATTGCAATAACTGCTTGGCAATAAAGGCAATATCTTCAGCTTCAAGATCCGGTGCAACTTTTAATACCAGAGGAACGTAATGCTGATGTTCCTGAGCCAGTTCCAGCTGACGATTCTTCAGCGTTTCCAGCAATTCAGTCAGTGCATCGCCACTTTGTAAACTGCGCAGGTTCTTGGTATTTGGAGAAGAAATATTAACGGTGATATAGGAAGCATAATTATAGACTTTTTCTAAACAAATAAGGTAATCATCTACTGCTTTTTCTACCGGAGTATCAGCGTTTTTACCGATATTGATTCCCAGTACACCTTTAAATTTTGCAGCTTTAACGTTTTCAATCAACTTATCCACGCCATCATTATTAAAGCCCATACGGTTAATAATCGCTTTGGCTTTCGGAAGACGGAATAAACGTGGATGAGGATTACCAGGTTGCGGGCGTGGAGTAATGGTACCAATTTCAATAAAACCAAAGCCTTGACTGGCCAAGGCATCAATATAGGCACCATTTTTATCTAACCCTGCTGCAAGACCGACCGGATTAGGAAATTCGATTCCCATACAGGTCACAGGTTTCACAGCAACATTTTGACGCATCATGCCCATTTTATGGGATGATTTTAATAGTGATAGTGTCAGCTCATGTGCACGCTCTGGTGCTAAAGAAAACAACAAAGGGCGGGCTAGAGAATACAACATATCTAGAAAAGTCTACTGCTTTTTAAGTCGGCATATTATAGGCATAGGCTGACAAAAAAACCATGCTTTGCAAATCTTTATTTTTACCAGTTATTGCACAGTCGCTGTTAATTTAATCTGCCCTGCTTCATTATTTAGTTCCATTTTCTCGATACTTAGCCCCATTTGTGCCAGCTGCGTCAGGAAGTTGGCCAGCACAGAATAATTTTCATGAGACAGCATCAACTGAATTTTTCCATCCATTTGCTGTGATGCAATCGACAGCCCTTGTTGCTGGGCAATGCGTTGCACTTTTTCTGCTGCATCTAATTGCAAGTCTCCTGCCGGCTTCATGGTAACCGCATTGCTTTGCATCCAGACCAGCGTATCTTTTAGATCATTTAAACGTTTCTGCTGGGTATCTGCTGCCTGATGCATCGCCCAGAGTGCACTTGCAACAGCGGTCACCAACACAAAGATCGTTGTAAAGATCACCAGAATGCGTTCACGTGCTGACAAACGATCCAGATAATCGGTCAGTTTTTCAATTTGCAGATCCATACGGTTCTGTAAAATTTCAATGGCTTTCATTATTGTATTTTCACCAGTCCTACGACGCCTGTTCCATTCGCCTGTATATTTCCCAATTCCACTTTAAAGCCCTGCTGCCCCAGTTGCTTGGTTAAAGTATTTAAACTTTCAGATGAATTGGACTGTAATTGTAGACTCAATCCTGACGGGTCATAATTGACGCGCTGTGCCACAATCTGGTTTTGCATTAGTACCGGCCCGACTCGGCTGATGAGCTGTAAGGCCTGAGTGTCTGCGGTCTGGCTTTGACGAAGCTGAGCTTCGAACTGGCTTTTAATGTTCTGCTCAGTGACCGGATAATTCTGTCCGAACCAGTATTTAAACTGATCAATCGCCTGCATTGCAGTGGTATTGGCGACTTTCTTATATTGGTACCAGCGCACTGCATCGTAAGTGACCTGCAGTACCAGAATCCCAAGAAAAACCGCCGCACAGGCTTTCCAGTAACCAGAAACAGTATGATCCGATTTACCCTTTGGCAGGATATTAAATGGATGCTGTTTCGGTTTTTTTAGCATTGGCAACGTATATTGGAACGAGTTTAATTGTTCACGTGTTGCTACTGCTTCTAAACTACTCATTTGTTCAGGGCTGAGATTGCTGACCTGATATTCCAGATCTTTAGGCTGAAAATCCAGATAAAGGCTCAAATCATCCACTGACTGGCCGATATATTCAGCTTCACGTACCAGCAAATGCCCACCAATTTGTGCAATAGCGCGCTGCTGTGCATGTTCAGGCGCTGGCAGGACCAGAAAGTCTGGCAATAAAGCAGCGACTTTAACAGGAATCAAATTCAGGGCATGCTGCAAAGTTTCAACTGTAGAATTTGCAATCCCCATAATACTGATCTGGTCAGGCTGCTGAAAATGATGCAGCACTTTCATGGTATCGACAGGCAGTACCACATATTCTTCTAACAGATATTTGATGCCATCATTGCCCATTTTTTTATATTGGCTCTTTGGCAAAGTCTGCTGCAAAATCTGCACATGACGACTTGGAAAAAAGACCGTCGCCTCTTCACCATGATAGGCCTGAATATCCTGAATCAGCTGCTCGAGTGTCGCAGCAGTGCTCCAGAATTCCCCCTTTGACCATTGCCAAACCCCATTGGCTTCCGGCATCCATAAATACAACATCGATTGTGTTCTACCGTTTTAATTGGTTTTTTATACTGTTGGAATAAAGCTTTTAACTTGTGTTGATAGACCTGGTGCAATCACGGCCTGATCATAAATACGTGCTTCTGACAAATGAAATGGATGAAAAGACTCTGTCACGAGAATGGAGGCAATATGCGCCACAACATTCATATGACAAACCACCACAATGGACTCATACGGCAGTTGTGATAACCATTCAACTGCAACTTTGGCATCATCATCAGGCTTGATGGTATTACAGATCACCACGGGTACATCTTTAAAATAGTGCTGTAAATGCGCCAGAGTTTCCTGCGCACGCAATAAAGGACTTACCACAAACACTTCCGGTTTAATGATGTCCTTTAAATACTGTGCTGTCTGTTCCGCCTGTTGATGCCCGCGCTCCGTTAGGGGACGCTTGGTATCATTCCCATTCACTGGTGGCGCGGCTTCGCCATGTCGCACTAAAGTCAGTTGCATCTTATTTCCCTATTTATTTGGTCGCTACGATCATCAGTCAGCATCATAATCATCGCGCTTCTTGTGTTATAGATCAGACTTGATGATGTGGCAAGACAAATTCGACATCACTGCGATGACCATTTTTCATCAAGGATAAAGCGATCGTCAGCGGCGGCGCTCCTTCAAAGATCACTTCATACAAAGCAGTTGTAATCGGCATATACACATCCAGCTCTTCTGAGCGTGCTTTTACCTGCACAATCGTGTTAATCCCTTCTGCCGTCTGCCCCAGTTCAGTCGTCGCCTGCTCTAGGGTTTTACCCTTACCTAATGCATAACCAACCTGATAGTTACGACTCAGCGGACTGTTACAAGTGGCAAATAGATCACCTACACCTGAAAGCCCCAGGAAAGTCAACGGGTTTGCACCTAGCTTGACTGCAAATCGGCTCATTTCTGCTAAAGCACGGGTTAGAATCATACTCTTGGTATTTTCACCGACATTATAGGCAGCCGCCATTCCCATTGCGACCGCATAAATATTTTTCAGTGCACCGCCCAGTTCTACGCCATGTACATCATCACTGGCAAAAACACGGAATAACGCACTATGGAGTGCTTGTTGCACTGCATAACGTACCAGTTCAGATTCACTGGCAATCACCGTACCTGCCGG
This sequence comes from Acinetobacter sp. UBA1496, assembly GCF_002324975.1. Classification (NCBI taxonomy): domain Bacteria; kingdom Pseudomonadati; phylum Pseudomonadota; class Gammaproteobacteria; order Moraxellales; family Moraxellaceae; genus Acinetobacter; species Acinetobacter sp. UBA1496. The sequence goes on from NZ_DCRI01000099.1 coordinate 20,372, forward strand.
CTGTCCTGCAACAATTTCCTTGGCCAGGTTTGGACCAGACAGCACACCATAAGGCACTTCCGGTAATTCTTCACGAATGATGTCACTCATAAAGCTGAAAGTATTGGCTTCAATCCCTTTTGTCAGGGAAATCACCGCTTGAGATGTGATAAAAGGCTTGATCTGCTGCAATACATCACGGAAAGAATGGCTTGGAATCGCGACTAGAATAATATCGCGATCACGAACAGCCTTCTCCAGATTGGACACAGCAAGCAGATTTTCTTCCAGCTTAAAATCCGGAAGATAGCGCTTATTGATATGTGTTGCATTAATATCTTCAGCTACTTCCGGGTCACGAATCCAGATCATGGTATCGCAGCCATTTCGAACCGCGGTATTGGCCATTGCAGTACCAAAACTACCACCGCCTAAAACTGTAATTCTTAAAGCCGTATTCTGGTTGACCGCAACCGGTTCAATCAAATTGGTAAAATTTAATTCTGACATCTTATTTTCTAATATCCTGTGTCTTGAAATGCCTTAGTTTTGATTCCAATAACTTACATAATTCTGGGTTTGGATTTCAGCACGTGGTGCAATCGCTTTTGCCGCCGTACCGATATAGATAATGCCAGAAACCAGATCATCTTTACCAATGCCGAGCGACTGCTTGAAAAATTTTGATTCTACCACTGCGCCACTACGCCACATGGTTGAAAAACCTTGAGCCTGTAAAGACAGCAGGAAGTTTTGAATAGCGGCACCTGAACTCAGAATCTGTTCAAAATGTGGCACTTTAGGATGATCCTGCAAACGGGTTAATGCCAGTACCAGCAAAGGTGCACGAAAAGGATGATTTTTGACCCGTTCAATCTGAGCTGATTCAGTTTGACCCAGATCTATCAGTGCTTGTGATAATAGTTCGCCAAATGCTTCACGTTGCGCATCCGGGATGATCACAAAAGTGGTAGGCTTCAATCGGTGATGATCTGGTGCTGTCAAAGCAGCTTTAAATGCCAGTTCTAACTGCTCTGCATTTGGTGCAGGTGCCAGCAAATGTCCTATTGATTGACGTTGGTGAATATTTTGATGAACGATGTCGACCACAGATTCCGTCATTGTTTTATAGATCTATAACTTAAAAACTACGGTCAAGATTAGCATATTCCACTAGTAATACTCTAGAAACTTGCAAATACCTCTACCTTGAAAATATTTAAGGAAGATTATAATATTTTCCGTGGAATCAATAAAATGCCTCTTTCATTCACTTTTCTCTTATAGAGTAACATCAAAAATTGCCAAACTTATACAACAGCTCCTAATTCTGTGCTTTTTACTGTGTTTCAATATTCCCAGTTCTGTTTTCAAGCGAGATTTTATGATGAAAAAAACAATTGCGATCAGCGGATTAGCAGCTTTAGCTCTACTTTTAACTGCCTGTGCATCTAACCCGACTTCAGTGGCGGTTCAAAAGGAAAATAATCAGTTTGAAGTAACAGGATTAGGTAAAAACCAGTTAACCTCTAAAAATAATGCAGTGAATGCCGCCAGCAAAACCTGTGGCTCCAAAGCAACTGCGATTATTCTGGATGAAAAAACTTCTTATGATGGTGCACTAAAAGGTGTAGTCGATGAACAGACCGGACAAATGATTCAGGCTGCTGCGACTGTATTAGGCAATATTGCCGGCACCAATACCGGATTGAACCAGAATGATGATTATCAGACTGTTTTAACGTTCCGTTGTGAAGCTAAATAAGCTTCAACATGTGCAACAATAAAAAAACCGCTCTTTAAGAGCGGTTTTTTTTGCAATTTAGATTAGCAATAACCTTCCAAACGGGTCAGCGGTAATTTCTGTCCAATCGCTTTTTCAATCTCTGGCAGATAGAAGGCATCATCTTCAGCCAGGAAACTGATACTTACACCACGCGTTCCCGCACGACCGGTACGACCAATACGGTGTACATAATCATCTGACTGTTCAGGCAAAGTAAAGTTAATCACATGAGATACGCCGTCTACATGAATACCACGACCGGCAACGTCTGTCGCAATCATGATGTTATGTTTACCATTTTTGAATTGGTCTAACATTTTCAGACGTTTGTCTTGAGCAATTTCACCTGACAACATTACCACCTTATAACCATCACGTTTTAAATGATCATACAGCTTACGCACCTGATCACGACGGTTAGCGAAAATCATGACTTTCTCAATCGGTTCATCACGCAGAATGTCTTGCAGCAATTTATATTTATCTGCCTTCGCGACCATATACACACGCTGTTCAACGTCGGCATTGGTTTTCTTTTCCGGCTCAATTTCAACAGTCACCGGTTCAAATAACCATTGTTGTGCCAGATTCAACACATCATAGCTAAAGGTTGCAGAGAACATCAGCGTCTGGCGCTGTTCTTTACGTGGCGAGAAACGCACGATACGTTTTACTGATGGAATAAAGCCCATATCTAGTAAACGGTCGGCTTCATCAATCACTAGGAATTCAATCTGGTCTAGCCAAACTTCTTTTTGCTCGACAAAGTCAATCAGACGCCCTGGCGTTGCCACCATGATATCGACTGGCGCTTTATCCAATTGAGCTTTCTGCTTGTCAAAATCTACACCACCCAGAAGTGTTACGACACTTAGATCCGTAAATTTAGTCAGCTCATGCGCGTCGCTTTCAATCTGTAATGCCAGCTCACGAGTCGGTGCCAGAATCAAAGCACGCGGTTCACCACGATAACGCTGTTCTTTTACCGGATTATTCAGCAAATCATTAATCACGCTAATCAGGAATGCGGCAGTTTTACCCGTACCCGTTTGTGCACGACCAATAGCATCATGTCCTGCCAAGGTGAATTTTAAAACCTTCTGCTGAATCGGCGTCATCGACGTAAAACCTAAAGCATCAATTGCCTTTTTCAGTTGGGGATGTAAATTTAAGGTTTCAAAACCAGATGACATAAAGCACTGCTCTAATTTGATAATCACTAAGATAGAATAGTATAAACAAAAAACGCCCCAATTTATATTGAGGCGTTTATTAGCTTAATCCGAAGATTAGTCTAATGGTTGAACTTCTTCAGCTTGGAAGCCTTTTTGGCCTTTAACTACACTGAATTCAACACGTTGGCCGTCACGAAGTGAACGGTGGCCTTCGCCTTGGATTGCACGGAAATGAACGAATACGTCATCACCGCCGTTGCGTTGAATAAAGCCGAAGCCTTTAGTGTCGTTGAACCATTTAACTACGCCTTGTTCACGAGCAGCTGTCATAAGTTAATCCTCATTGATACTAAAAAAAGGACCACCCGGTGTTGCAAACAGCAGAGCAAACAAGTTTGAAAATATTATTTTTAAGCTTGTAATCATTCTGTAAAACTATTAACAAAATCCCGGTTACATCCATTGTGTATAGGGCGAAAAACAATCAATTTGTTTATCTGAAATCCTAAATACACAACGAGCTTAACATGGGTTTATGACAATTAATAGATATTTTTTAGCTTTGTTCCTTTTGATTTAGTTATTTTTTTCACAATATATATCAGAAAAATTATATATATTATTTCATGTAACTTTTTAGCCAAATAGTTGGGTTTTGGCATCCTATTTGCTAATATTTATAGCCTTTTTTTTTGCGATATGAATAAAACGGAAATGAGTGATAACCACGGTCAAGCGCATATTATAGATGCCATGGGTAAACCCTGTCCGATGCCGCTCCTGATGTTAAAGCGTGCATTAAAAGCAGATCAGGGCAAAACATTCTTGCTAAAGTCATCAGATCCACATAGTCAAACTGATGTTACACGGTATTGCCAAATGCATCAGTTAAAATGCGAATCTCAACAGATTTCTGCAACCGAGTATCACTACCTGATTGAATCTTAAAAATTTTCAATTAAACTGGATGCTCCCCATACTCGTATAAAAGTTTACATTTCTCTACCCAAATATTCATTATTTGAGGATAGTTTGGATTAAGATAAAACCTAGTTAAGGGTTAAATCCCCCGCACTTCAAGGAGAACACATGAGTGACAGCCGCAATCAATTGATGCCTCTGTCATTATCGGCGCCAGGTGTCAATCTTGGTGCTTATATTAGCACTGTCAATCAAATTCCTATTTTAACGGCCGAACAAGAAAAAGAGTTGGCCGAACGCTATTACTACGACCAAGACTTGGACGCAGCAAAAATGCTGGTTATGTCTCATTTGCGTTTCGTGGTGCATATTGCACGTAGTTATGCAGGTTATGGCCTGCCTCAAGGTGACCTGATTCAGGAAGGCAACCTTGGCCTGATGAAAGCCGTTAAACGTTTTGACCCGAGTATGGGCGTACGTCTGGTGTCATTTGCGGTGCACTGGATCAAAGCTGAAATTCATGAATATGTAATTCGTAACTGGCGTATTGTCAAAATTGCGACTACTAAAGCGCAACGTAAACTGTTCTTCAATTTACGTAGCCTGAAAAAGTCTTCTAAAAAGTTAACGCTTGAAGAAGCCCAGTCGATTGCCAATGACCTGAATGTAACGCCAGAACAGGTTCTGGAAATGGAAGGCCGATTGACTGCTTATGATGCGGCATTTGAAGCATCAGGTGACGATGATGATGAAAATTCAACTCACGTTGCTCCAGCACTATATCTGGAAGACAACCGTTATGACCCGGCACGTCTGATTGAAAATGAAGACTATGAGGAACAAAGCACCTCTGCCCTGCATGAAGCAATGGAACAGCTAGATGACCGTTCCCGCAATATCTTGCAGCGTCGCTGGCTGGATGATGAAAAATCAACCTTGCATGAACTGGCAGCTGAATATAATGTTTCCGCCGAACGTATTCGTCAGCTTGAAAAGAATGCAATGGAAAAAATCAAAGTGGCAATGTCTTCAAACTGATGTATTGAATTAATAAGCTACTAATCTTAAAAAAAGCCTTCATGTATGAAGGCTTTTTTGTCTTTTAATGCCGTGTTTCAGCCTTGGCTTTTATGTTAAGGTTAAGCGCAAACTTTATTGGGAAGATCAATTCAAATGTGGATTGCGATTTCAGCACTTAATCTTGCGCTTGCAGTCATGCTCGGTGCATTCGGTGCCCATGGTTTAAAGACTCGAGCAACTGAAGCACAGTTGACCTGGTGGCAAACGGCCACAGATTATTTCTTCTACCATGCTCTTGGCTTACTTATTGTGGCAGTGATCAGCCGAGTGATTCCTGAATTGCCAATCAAATGGAGTTTTCTCCTGATTCAGGCGGGGATTTTCCTGTTCTGTGGCTCACTCTATATCATGGCACTAGGTCTGCCGCGCGGTTTAGGTGCAATTACGCCAATTGGTGGTGCCTTAATGATTGCTGGCTGGTTAATTTTGGCCTGGAATGCCGTAAAATACCTCAAATAGGTCTGATGCTTTAATCAATAATCATGGAGGGTTGCCAAGATGCTGGTATATATCAATGGCGAACAACAAGAAACTCAATGCAAGAACCTGCTGGAACTGGTTCAAAGTCTGGCGCTTGAGGGTAAGCGCTTTGCTGTTGAGGTAAATGAAATGATTATTTCTAAAAGCAGATTGGGTGAAACGCCCATTTGCGAAGCGGACAAAATAGAAATTATTCACGCAGTCGGTGGCGGCTAATAACACTTGGAACAATTATGCAAGATTTATTACAGATCGGTTCACGCCAATTCCAGTCTCGTCTCTTAGTAGGCACAGGCAAATATAAAGATTTAAATGAAACAGATCAGGCCATTCAGGCCAGCGGTGCAGAAATTGTAACGGTTGCTATTCGCCGGGTGAATATTGGTCAGCATCCGGACCAACCAAACCTACTTTCAGTGGTTCCACCAGAAAAATACACCATTTTGCCAAATACAGCAGGCTGTTTTGATGCCAATAGCGCAGTACGCACCTGTATGCTGGCACGTGAACTGTTGGATGGTCATAACTTGGTAAAACTGGAAGTTCTGGGTGATGAAAAGACGCTTTATCCAAATATTACTGAAACCTTGAAAGCAGCGCGTACCCTGATCGATGACGGTTTTGAAATCATGGTCTATACCTCAGATGATCCGATCGTAGCACAAGAACTGGAAAGTATGGGCTGCGTAGCAATCATGCCTTTGGGGAGCCTGATCGGTTCTGGTCTGGGGATTCTGAATCCACATACAATTTCGATCATTAAAGAAAATGCCAAAGTGCCTGTGCTGGTTGATGCGGGTGTCGGTACAGCCAGTGATGCAGCGATTGCCATGGAACTGGGCTGTGACGGCGTACTAATGAATACGGCGATTGCAGCAGCACAAAATCCGGTCTTAATGGCCTCTGCGATGCGTAAAGCGGTTGAAGCTGGTCGTGAAGCATTCCTTGCCGGCCGTATGCCATGCAAACGCATGGCCAATGCCAGCTCACCTGAAACCGGTTATTTCTTTAAATAATAATCAGGGCTAGAAGCTTAAAAGATTATTTGAATCATATCGATCTGTTCAGGAGTTTCTAGCAAACTCCTGAACTTTTAAATTTAGATACCCAAGTTAAATTTGAAGATTGAATATTAAAAGTTCACTTCTTGGTTTAGACAAATTTGAATAGGAACTTCAAATCCCCATAGTTGAATTTATAAAAAAGCTTTAAAGTTCACCATAAATATCTATCCAATATTCAAAGAAATGACTTAACCTTGTTGGCTAAACTTATTACTCAGCTTTGACCATCAAAAAAATTATAAATAAAAGGAATTTAAACCGATGCTTCATCAGATCAAACTGCCTTTCCTATTTAGCACCCTGCTGTGTATAGCATTTACACAAAATGCATGTGCAAAACCTCAGACAGATAGTTCTTTCAAATCAAGCTATCAATCTTTTATTCCGAAAAACTGGAAAGTTCTAGAAAAAACGCAAGGCGATTTAAATCAGGACGGTCAAGCAGATCTCGCGCTGATTATTGAAGATACTAATCCCGAAAACCTTGTTGCAAATGCAGGTGTAGGCAATCATGTTCTGAATACCAACAAACGAAAACTTTTGATTTTATTCAAGCAAGAAAGTGGTTATCAGCTTGCAGCTAGCAATACTACTTTGCCAAACGAAGGTGATGTTGAATCACCTTGTCTCGCTGATCCACTTGGTGAATCCGAAGCCTTAAGCATTCAAAAAGGTGTACTTCGGGTTCATTTATATTACTGGCTAAGCTGTGGTTCATGGTATGTCACCAATCATACTTATACATTCCGATACCAAAATAATGCTTTTAAGCTGATCGGCTATGATGTAGATGATTTTCACCGTGCTTCGGGTGAGAGTACAGCACTAAGCATTAACTTTTTAACAGGCAAGGTAAAAACTACAACAGATGAAAATGAATTTGCAGAACAGACGCAACCTGCCAAAGTTCAATGGTCCACTTTAAAACACCGCTACGCACTAAAATTTGAACAGGTTCAATTTAATCAGCCACAAGAGTTCAAATAAAATTAAATATCACAAACTCTTTCAAACTGAGAATTACAGCTTAAAGTGCTTCTAAAATTCGGATCTTTACACTCGCAACCGCACCTTGAGTGGCTTTAGCATGTTGCTGCATATTTACACTATGCATATGGGTTTCCAGATGCTGAATACTTTCCCATTTTTCAAACATCATGATTGAAAAAGGCACTTTGGTCTGTAATCGGCTCTCAATCTCTGGATGATCAATATAAACATCATAAAGATGACAGCCTGGCTCTTGTAATACCTGTGCGCGGATGTTGTTAAATGAATCCAGCACTGTTTTCATATCTTGTTCCGAATGACAAATGATTTCAGCAATAACGGTTAGCATGGTCATATCTCCTGGTTAAGCAAAAATTTGAATTAAATGTTCACGATACTGTGTAATATACGCTTCAACTTCAGGGGCTTTAATTACATCATTCACAATAAATGTCGGTAAAGCCTGCATCCCCAAGAATTGGTTGGCTTTATGAAAAGGTAGGTAAACGCCATCTACACCCACGCCATGAAAAAACTGCTCGGTATCCGTAAACGCATCCATCGGTGCATTCCAGGTAAGAGATAACATATAGTTTTTATCGTGAATCAGGCCACCTGAGCCGTATTGTTTTGAAGCATCTGAACGTGAGCGACCATCATTTGCATATAGGCTGCCATGCCCTTCGGTAAAAACATCATCAATATACTTTTTCACTGGCCACGGCGCACCCATCCACCAGCCTGGCATTTGGTAAATGACCGTATCTGCCCAAAGATATTTTTCCACTTCTGCTTTTGCATTATATTCACTATCAGCACGAGTCACCTGAACCTGATGCCCCAGCTTTGTTAATACTTCTTGAGCCAGTTCGGCCAAAGTATCATTTAACTGACCATTTGAATGGGCGAAAGCTTTTGCGCCGTTAATTAATAGAATATTTTTCATGGAAAGAACCTGAAACCAAAAATTTATACGGGCACTATATAGATTCTGCTTATTGCTAAAAAGCAGTGATTTTGCAAATCATTATTGACTAAATATCAACAATTACTTTGGAAGGAATAAAAAAGCGCCCTACGGCGCTTTTTCAAAATTTTGTGATTAAGGGATTAAACCTTCATCACGCATTGCAATCTGTACAGATTGACGTTCTGCAACCTTATTGCGGATATGAATAATATTTTTATATGGACTCAGATCATGTTCAATCTGGTTCGACCAGTTGGTCAGAACAAATAGGTAAGCATCTGCCGGACCGAAATTATCATCGACCAGATAATCATTGTCCGATTCACCAATGGCCTTATCGATATAACTCAATAAACGGTCAATTTCTGCATATGCTTTTTCTTTGGCTTCATCTGATAATTTTCCTGTGAAGAAGACAGCATAAGCATCATGCAGTTCTGAGTTGAGATAACCTAACCACTCCAGCACTTTGGCACGTCCCATGCCAGAAGGAGGAATCAGATCTTGTTTTGGATCGTGTTGAGCAAGAAACGGTAAAATTGCAACATTTTCTGTAAGAATTAAACCCGGATTAATTTCTAGTGCTGGGACATAACCCTTTGGGTTAATTTCGTAATAATCTGCACCTTTTTCTGTTTTATGGGTTTTTAAGTCAACACGTTCCAAATCAAAATCGACATTAATTTCATTTAAAATAATATGAGCTGCCAAAGAGCATGCGCCTGGCGAATAGTAAAGCTTCATTTCTGATCCTTGTTATACACTTCTCAATGTTTTAAATCGCTTCTGACAAACTTTCAAGTGATCAAACCTGTAAATTGCAAAAAAGCGTAACTGTGATTCGGCACAGTTACATATCCAATATTGAGGAATTTACAGGCTTTTGCAAGTCAATCTTGTGTAGATTTTTATCTGTATCTGTTTAAGATACGCAGGTTCTCAAAATTTAGATGATATTTCGTGATTAACCTGAAAAAAGAAGAATGGTTTTCCAATATCCGGACTGATGTGCTGGCAGGTCTGGTGGTTGGACTGGCCCTGATTCCTGAATCTATTGCTTTTTCTGCGATTGCAGGTGTTGATCCGCAAGTCGGCTTGTATGCCTCTTTCTGTATTGCGGTGTCCATTGCCTTTTTCGGTGGCCGTCCTGCCATGATCTCTGCGGCGACTGGTGCAATGGCGCTACTGATGATTACGCTGGTCAAGGATCATGGTTTGCAATATCTGCTTGCAGCCACAATTCTGACCGGGATTATTCAGGTGATTGCGGGCTTTTTTAAAGTTGCCAAGCTGATGCGTTTTGTGTCGCAGGCTGTGGTATATGGTTTCTTGAATGCCCTCGCGATCCTGATTTTTGTGGCACAAATCCCGGAAATTAACCGGATGGACAGTACGGGTTATCTGTTCATTTTAGTAGGTTTGATAATTATCTATCTGTTTCCTTATATACCGAAAATCGGTAAAGCGATTCCATCGCCTCTGATCTGTATCGTCGTGCTGAGCGCACTTGCGTTATTGCTTGGTGCAGATATGCGTACTGTGAGCGATCTGGGACAGTTTCCAGATACCCTACCCGTCTTTCTTCTTCCAGAAATTCCACTGAATCTGGAAACCTTGCAGATTATCCTGCCTTATTCCTTTACTTTAGCCACTGTAGGTCTGCTTGAAAGTATGATGACGACTACAGTGATTGATGAAGTTACCGGAACTGAAGGTGACCGCCATCGGGAATGTCGTGGTCAGGGTATGGCCAATATTGTCAGCGGTTTTATGGGCGGAATGGCCGGTTGTGCCATGATTGGTCAGTCGATTATCAATGTCTCTTCAGGTGCACGTACCCGTTTATCCACTTTGGTGGCTGGCGTGTTTTTGCTGTGTCTGGTAGTCTTCCTGAAAGACTGGCTGGCTTATATTCCAATGGCTGCGCTGGTTGCTATTATGATTATGGTGTCATTTACCACCTTCCAGTGGGGTGCAATCAAACAGTTTGGCAAGCATCCGCTAGAATTTAATACCGTGATGATTGCTGTGATAACTGTCGTGCTTGCTACTCATAATCTGGCGCTCGGTGTATTTGTCGGTGTATTGCTCTCTGCTTTGTTCTTTATTAATAAGCTAGAAAGAACTGTACATGTCTCGACTTATTTGCATAAGCCTAATTCACGTAGCTATAAAATTTCTGGACAGATCTTTTTCAGTAGTACAGAAAAGTTCTACCAGTTTTTTGATTTTAAAGAAAAGCCGGATCATGTTGAGCTGGATCTGACCCATGCACATATCTGGGATGTGACTTCAGTAAATATGCTCAATAATGTCATCCAGAAGTTTAAAGCCCAAGGCATAGACGTGACCGTAATTGGTTTAAATGAAGCCAGTAGCACTTTGATCGACCGTTTTAGTACCTGATCAAGCTTGATCTATAAAAGAGCCAACTGGCTCTTTTATTTTGCCTGGGATCTCTGGCTCGATTTTTATGGAGAAATACCGAGAAAAGTTTGACTTGCACCGCTCAGGACTTAAAATACCGCATTCTGAATTTTTAGATTTGCCAAAATTATGTCGAACGATCAATTAGACCAGCAAGTCGTGGAGCTGGACAATTTAAGCGAGCACCGTGAAATTGTGACGTTTATGCGCCGCTCAGCGCCATTAAATACCTCTCAACGTACTGCGCTTGAACAATATGGTCACTTAATTTTGGAATATCCGGTAGGTGATTTGCGTCAGTATTTTGAACATCCTGAACGTCCGCTGACTGTAGAAATCGGTTTTGGTATGGGCCGCTCTCTGGTACTCATGGCTAAAGCGAATCCAGAGCGTAACTTTGTCGGAATTGAAGTGCATGTACCGGGTATTGCGCAGTGCGTGTATGAAGCAGGTATGGCGGGCGTGACTAATTTACGTGTACTGGATGCTGATGCGATTCAGGTGCTTCGTGAAATGCCAGACAATAGCATTAACACCGTTCAGTTGTACTTCCCTGACCCATGGCAGAAAAAACGTCACTTTAAACGCCGTTTTGTATCTCATGACCGCATGTCATTGGTTGAGCAAAAACTGGAACTTGGCGGTACTTTCCATGCTGCAACAGACTGGGAACCGTATGCTGAGTGGATGCTGGAAGTTCTGGAAGAACGTCCACGTTTAGAAAATCTGGCGGATAAAGGCAACAGCTATCCTCGCCCTGAATGGCGTCCACAAACCAAGTTTGAGCGTCGCGGAATCGAAGCTGGCCACAAGATTAATGACTTTATCTTTAAGAAAATTTCTTAATATCTATAAGTCTAAAAAGCGCTGATTATTCAGCGCTTTTTTATTAGCTATGATGGCGTTCTAAAATCTGCTGACTGAGTAATTTATACACACCTGCCAAGTCTTGTCGTTGAGATTGCTCTAGCATCTGCTGATGCATATTCAGAATATTCTGATCACCACGCATCGCAGGTCCCGTCTGTCCTTGGCGAGGATCATTTTGCGTCGCCTTATTGGCTGTTTCCAGAATCAATGGATAAAGCAGGCTAAAATCTACCTGTTGTGCATCTACCACCTGCTTAGCCATGTCATAACAGTAATTGCTAAAATTGCAGGCAAACACAGCAGCCAGATGCAAGCTCAAACGTTGGTCCGAACTATATTGATAAACTCTTTTGCTTAGGCTATTTGCTAAATGGGTTAAGATTTCTTGATCTGTTGGGTCAGATGCTTCAATAAATAAAGGCGTATTTTCCCAGTCGATTTCACGTTCCAGACTAAAGGTTTGCAATGGATAAAAGACGCCAGACTTTGCATGTATATCTGCTAGAACATTCAGGTGAGTACTACCCGAAGTATGGACAATCAGCACATCTTGCAAATAAGAATGGACTTGTCTGATGACATTAGCAATTGATTGATCACTCACGGCAATGATGATCAAATCTATATTCTGATTCAGATTCTCAGGTTGAGCGATAGCTTGCGCTTTAAATCGATTAGCCAGTTGCTGTGCTTTATCCAGAGTCCGGCTGTAGATCTGTACAATTTCATGTTGTGCTGACAATACACGGGCAAGATGATAAGCCACTCGTCCTGCCCCAATGATACTAATCCGCATTCATCAATATTCCTGAACCATTGCGCACAGCATGCCAATAAAAAAAGGATGAATCAATTCATCCTTTTGCTTTTGAATCGGATTTAGAATTTACGTAAGGTCAGAATCTGTTCACTGCGACCGAAAGGCCCGTGAATATCATGCAGCACACCGCTGGTGAGACCAATCCCATCTTCACCATACTGTTGCACTACTTCCAGCCCCAGCCATTCACCTTGCGGCAGACGGTGCATATGAATCTGTAAATCCAGATTTGGAAATCCCCAGCCCGCATTTGGATCCTGACGCGGCACAATGCCATTGGCCGTATCTACCATACCAAGTAAACGACTAAAATCTGTAGTCGGTTGTCCTTCGACCATATCCAGTGAATTTCTGAGCCAGACAATGCCTTTGCCTGCTCGATGATCAGGATGTGCACGGGTTTCAATACTTTGAATATAACCACCCGGCCAGCAACTCATACCCTCCCAAACCGGTAAAAACTCAGGGCTTTCAATCGGAAAATCTTCGATACCTGCAATGGCCCGGCTATCCGAAGTCAGCATCCTCCAGGCACGAGCAACGATACAGGTTTTTCCATTGGCACACATTTCCGCCTCAATCAGTTCAATAGTTTTGCCAGGACGGATCATGCGCGTAGTAATAGAAAACTCACCAAATGCAATCAGTCCAAAAATATCCAGTCCAACCCGGCCAATACGCATTTCTGATCTAGGCTGAAACTGTTCTAGTTCAACACATAGAATACCGGTTGCCGGTGCCATGTGCTGTTCATGAGGATTCCACGCACCTTGAGCATGAATATTGGAACAATAATAGGCAGTAGTACTGCCATCTGCATGCTGTTCGCGCTGGATCAAACTATAATATGCTGACATTCTTCTTAAACTTCCTTGATTATTCTCTTAAACTTTAAAATTCATATAAGGTTTCATGATCTTTATTTTCTGAGTAAAAAACCACAATAATTCATAATTTGACTATAAATTTTGTGTTGTTTAAATCCGACTTTTGTTAAAAGTTCATTTAAATTTTCTACTGAAATCAGGAAAAAGTCCTGCTGCAATCTGGCCATCATATTTTCGCTTTGCTGCACACTAAGTCCGGTTTGTTGTGCCATTTTTTGCATTACCTTTAATTCATTCTCACCTTCAGGCTGCATCAGATCATAGGTCAATACGATCCCGCCAGTTTTAAGGCTGTGATAGATATCCTGAAAAAAATCAGATTTCTGAGGTTCAGGAATAAAATGGGCGACTAAAATAGCGAGTGCAGCATCGTAAGTATTTTGCTGATCCAGTTCTTGAGTGGTGCACTGTATAAACTGAACTCGTTGTTCAACTCCAATAGAAGCCAGATGCTTCCTTGCCTGCCCAAGCATCGCAGCGGAAGGATCAATCGCAGTAAATGTCCAGTTTGGATGCTGCTGCAATAAATAAGATAGCTCATAACCCGTCCCGCAGCCCACTACCAAAATATGAGCGGTTTCCGGGAGTTCAGTGCTGAGAATTGCTTCAATCTGCTGATGCACCAGTTCATATCCGGGAATCAGTTTGCGGATATGATCGTCATAGCTGGCGACCACGACTTCACTGTGAAAGTTTTTTGCCATCTGTTTACTCTGATTTATATAGAAATAAATTTTTATCTATTTAAAGAAATTGCTAAATACATGACCTCAATTTGCAAGATGGATTCTTCTTCCATTGTGCAGGTGCTTCGTTACTTTGACTGGGCAAAGTAACCAAACCCTTCTGTTTCATTGATATGGCATCCTTGCCATACAATGAAACGGCGGCATCCATGCCGCCAGGTCATCTGATCAAATACTATTTAAACTTAGCTTTAATTAATTTAAGCAATCTCTTTTAAATTTAATTCTTCACGCATAAATTCACGCAACTTGAACTTCTGTGCCTTACCTGAAGCTGTCATCGGGAATTCATGGAAGAAACGCACATAACGCGGCACTTTATTGTGAGAAATATGCTCAGCACAATATTGGCGGATGGCCTCTTCGGTACATGGGTCATTTTCATGCAGGATAATGCAAGCACAAAGCTCTTCACCATATTTATGGTCTGGCACGCCAATCACCTGTACATCTGAAACCGCTGGATGGGTATAAAGGAAATCTTCAATTTCTTTCGGGAATAGATTTTCACCGCCACGAATGACCACATCCTTGATACGACCCTTGATTTTGACAAAGCCTTCATCATCCATTTCCGCAATATCACCAGTATGCATCCAGCGCGCAGCATCAATGACTTCCTGGGTCTTGTCCTGATCTTCCCAATAACCCAGCATCACGGAATAACCACGCACACACAGTTCACCCAATTGACCGCGCGGCACCACCTTGCCATTTTCATCGACAATTTTAACTTCCAGATGCGGATGGACACGGCCAACTGTACTCACACGACGTTCAACACTGTCTTCTGTTGAACTTTGGGCACTTACCGGTGCTGTTTCAGTCATGCCATAACAGATGGTAATTTCAGACATATGCATTCGCTCTATTACACGCTGCATAATTTCCTGTGGACATGGACTACCCGCCATAATGCCGGTACGCAGGCTAGACAGATCAAAATCGTCAAACTGTTCATGTTCTAGCACAGCAATAAACATGGTCGGTACACCATAAGCTGCCGTACATTTTTCTTGTTGAATGGCTTTTAAGGTTTCCAGCGGATTAAATACGGCAGATGGATAGATCATGGCTGAACCATGGGTAATACAAGCCAGATTACCCATTACCATGCCAAAGCAGTGGAATAATGGAACAGAAATACAGACACGGTCTTCTGGAGTTAAGTGAATCGCTTCACCCACAAAGTAACCATTATTTAAAATATTGTTATGGGTCAGCATCGTACCCTTAGGGTTACCTGTGGTGCCTGACGTAAACTGGATATTAATGGTTTCATCGAACTGCAAATCAGTGGAGATCTGTTGCAGCTGTTCCAGCTCTTGAGCACTTGGTATAGGCATTAAATCCTGAAAACGATGAATACCCGTATGCTGCTGCTCATCAATTTTAATGACATGCTTTAAATGTGGTAGACGCTCTGCATTCAGTAATTTATTTTCAGCCTGTTTTAATTCAGGCGCAATTTTGGTCAGAATTTCCTGATAGTCCGTTGTTTTAAACTGCGATGCAATAACCAGTCCCTTACAGGACACTTTATTCAAAACATATTCCAGCTCATTGCTTTTATAGGCTGGATTCAGGTTAACCAGAATAATGCCTGCCTTGAAAGCTGCGAATTGGGTAATAGTCCATTCCACACAGTTCGGCGACCAGATCGCCAGACGGTCACCTTTTTGCATACCCAATTTCAGCAGCTGACAGGCAAAGGCATTGACCTGATCCTGTAGCTGCCGATAACTCAGGCGTATGTTCTGATGCATGCTGACGACTGCATCGCGATCTGCATATTGCTCGCAAGCCTGATCAAATTTTTCACCAATCGTCATGCCCAATAAAGGCTGGCTGCTGGTTCCATAGGCATAGCTTAACCGTACTTGTGTCATTGAATCGATCTCCTTGATTCTTTGTAATTCTGATTTTCAACTTTACTAATTGTTTTATGACCACGACGACCTTGTCTATGTGCCTGTTTTTGTGTGTTTATGCTGCTGAATTCCCCTCCTGTCGATGTACTGCGTTAACACAAAAATCGGCAATCTGTTTGACAAAGTGATCCTTGTAGTTCTGATCAAACATCACATTACGGGACGGATTCAAAGGTTCAATCACGACAAAGGTCATGGCACCGACCACACCCAAAGCTGCCGTATTTAAATCTTCAAACTCGAACTCTCCATTCACCTTTCCTTCGGCCAGGATTTCCTTAATGCTTTGTTTAAGCAGCTGTTTACTGCGAAAACGCTCATGTTCCATTTCCGGATCAACCGGTTCAAACATAAGTGAATACGCCAACTGGGGGCTATTCATGGCACGTTTCACAAAAATTGTAACAGATTTTTGCAATTTCAGTTTTGGCGACAAATCCGACCCAGCAATGGAAACAAGAATTCCCACTTCATGCTGAATCGCTGCCGACAAAACCTCAATCAAAATCTGGCTTTTGTTTTCAAAATATCGATATACCAGCCCTGTAGAAACGCCTGCGCGTTCTGCAATCGCCTGAATCGACGCCTCTTTAAAGCCCCCTTGAGTAATCAGTTCACGAGCAGACTGTAAAATCGACAAACGATTTTGTTCCATTCGTTCCTGCATCAGTGATGATCTTTTATAACTCATAATCTTATTCTCAACCAGATAAAATGAATTGTAAATCATTTTGTGAATATAGGTTCACTTTTTTAATTTTTCGTTGTATGTTAAAAAAACAAGCACAACAAAAATGCTTTTGGACACAACAAATATAATCTCAGGATGGATGAAGAATGAATTTACAAAGCTTAGATTTCGGTTTAGATGAAACTCTTATTGCGCTTCGTGATTCAGTGGCCGCTTTTTGCGCCAAGGAAATTGCCCCAATTGCCCAGCAAGTTGACCGTGACAATGAATTCCCGGCTCACCTCTGGAAAAAATTTGGTGATATGGGCCTACTTGGTTTAACGGTCAGTGAGGAATATGGCGGTACCAATCTGGGGTATCTGGCCCATATTATTGCCATGCAAGAAATTTCCCGTGCTTCAGCATCCATTGGTTTGTCCTATGGCGCCCATTCTAACCTATGTGTAAACCAAATTAAGCGAAATGGTAATGAAGAACAAAAGCAGCGTTATCTGCCAAAACTGATTTCTGGTGAATATGTCGGTGCATTAGCAATGTCTGAGCCGAATGCCGGATCAGATGTGGTCAGCATGAAACTGAAAGCTGAAGACAAAGGCGATCATTATCTACTCAACGGTTCCAAGATGTGGATCACTAACGGCGGTGATGCCGATGTACTCGTCGTCTATGCCAAAACCGATTTACAAGCTGGCGCCAAAGGCATGACCGCCTTCCTGGTTGAGAAAAATATGCCAGGTTTTAGTCACGGCACCCACTTAGACAAACTGGGTATGCGCGGTTCCAATACTTATCCCCTGTTTTTTGACAATGTCGAAGTTCCGAAAGAAAACGTGCTTGGCGGTGTCGGCAATGGAACTAAAGTGCTGATGAGTGGTCTGGACTACGAACGTGCGGTTCTGAGTGCTGGCCCACTGGGCATTATGGATGCCTGCATGGATACCGTGATTCCTTATATTCATGACCGTAAACAGTTTGGTCAGGCACTGGGTGAATTCCAGTTGATGCAAGGCAAAATTGCTGACATGTACTCTACCTGGCTGGCGAGTAAGGCACTGGTGTATGCCGTTGGTGCTGAATGTGACAAGGCCGATCATAGCCGTAGCCTGCGTAAAGACGCTGCCAGTGCCATTTTATATGCCGCTGAAAAAGCGACCTGGATGGCGGGTGAAACTATTCAGACTCTAGGTGGTAACGGTTATATCAATGAATTTGCTGCAGGCCGTTTATGGCGCGATGCCAAACTCTATGAAATTGGTGCCGGAACTTCTGAAATCCGCCGCATGCTCATTGGCCGTGAGCTCTTCAACGAAACAGCCTAAACATTAACACTTAGAATAAAACAAGGATGTTCGTCATGAATCAGTTACAGAGCAAAATCAATATACGTAGTGAAGAATTTAAGACCAACCAGGCTGCCATGCTGCAACTGGTCGATGATCTGAAACAAAAAGTAGAAAAAATTGCCTTGGGTGGCGGAGAAACTGCCCGCCAGAAACATCTGGATCGCGGCAAATTACTGCCGCGTGAACGGATTAATCATTTAATTGATCCAGGCACGGCTTTTCTGGAAATCGGTCAACTGGCTGCCTATCAGGTTTATCAGGATGATGTTCCTGCAGCAGGCGTGGTCGCAGGTGTGGGGCAGGTCAATGGTGTGACCTGCATGATCGTGGCCAATGATGCCACAGTCAAAGGCGGTACTTATTATCCCCTTACGGTAAAAAAGCATTTACGTGCCCAGGAAATTGCCGAGCAGAATCATTTGCCATGTATTTATCTGGTGGATTCTGGTGGTGCTTATCTGCCTTTACAGGATGAAGTCTTCCCGGATCGTGATCACTTCGGTCGTATCTTTTACAATCAGGCACGTATGTCGAGTCTGGGTATTGCCCAGATTGCAGTGGTAATGGGTAGCTGTACGGCAGGTGGTGCTTATGTGCCAGCGATGTCAGATGAAACCATTATTGTGCGTAATCAAGGCACGATTTTCCTCGGCGGCCCTCCTCTGGTGAAAGCGGCAACCGGTGAAGTGGTTTCTAGTGAAGACTTAGGTGGTGGTGATGTACATACCCGTTTATCTGGGGTTGCCGATCATCTGGCAGAAAATGATGAACACGCAATTGCCATTGCCCGCAACATTGTGGCGAACCTGAACAAAAAGCCAAATAAAACTGCAGATGAAATCGAAGCACCGCGTTTTGACAGTTCAGAGCTGTACGGCATTGTGCCAAGCGATGCACGTAAACCGTTTGATATCCGTGAAGTGATTGCGCGTATTGTCGACGGTTCACGCTTTGACGAATTCAAGGCACGCTTTGGGACTACCCTGGTCACTGGCTTTGCCAAGCTCTATGGAATGCCAGTTGGAATTATTGCCAACAATGGAATTTTATTCTCTGAGTCTGCACAAAAAGGCGCGCATTTTATTGAACTATGTACCCAGCGCAATATTCCGCTGATCTTCCTGCAAAACATCACCGGCTTTATGGTGGGTCGTCAGTATGAAAATGAAGGTATTGCTAAAAATGGTGCCAAGCTGGTGATGGCCGTCGCGACAGCCAATGTGCCTAAACTGACTCTGGTGATTGGCGGTTCTTTTGGTGCCGGTAACTATGGTATGTGTGGCCGTGCTTACTCGCCACGCTTTATGTGGACCTGGCCAAACTCACGTATTTCGGTGATGGGCGGTGAACAGGCCTCTAGCGTATTGTCGACTTTGAAACGCGATCAGATTGAGCAAAAAGGTGGAACCTGGTCAGCTGAAGAAGAAGACCAGTTTAAACAGCCAATTCGTGACCAATATGAACGCCAAGGCCATCCTTATTATGCTTCTGCGCGTTTATGGGATGACGGTGTCATTGATCCAGCGCAATCGCGTGAAGTCCTGGCCCTAAGTCTGGCTGCAGCGATGAATGCACCAATCCAGCCAACCAAATTCGGCGTGTTCCGCATGTAAGAGGTGACAAAAATGGACTATCAATTTTTACAGCTCGAACAGCAGAATCAGGTAGCAACGGTCTGGATTAACCGGGCTGAACTGCATAATGCGTTTAATACCCAGGTCATTGAAGAGCTACATGCCTGTTTCCAGTCTTTAAATCAGCGTGATGACGTACGCGTGGTGATTCTGGCAGGCCGAGGCAAAAGCTTCTCTGCGGGTGCAGATCTGAACTGGATGAAACAGGCCGGTCAGGCCTCACAGGCAGACAATGAAGCCGATGCTCTCAAACTGGCAAAAATGTTGCAAAGTCTGGCGACATTAAAACAACCGACGATTGCCCGTGTCCATGGAATTGCTTTTGGCGGCGGTATGGGACTGGCATCCGCTTGTGATATCTGTATCGCCAGCACTGATGCCAAGTTTGCAACGTCTGAAGTACGTTTAGGATTAGCCCCTTCGACCATTAGTCCGTATGTGATTCGTGCGATTGGCGCCCGTCAGGCGTCACGTTATTTCCTGACTGCTGAGCGAATCTCAGCTGAACAGGCGAAAACCATTGGTCTGGCACATGAAGTGACTGCACCAGAACAGCTCGACAGCAAAATTGATGAGATTGTGGAAGCGCTCTTACTCGGTGGACCAGCAGCGCAAAACGCTTCAAAACAGCTGATTCAACTGGTTGATCAGCAAGTTCTGACTGAAGATCTGCTGCTTAAAACCGCACAGCATATTGCCCATGTTCGCCAGGGAGATGAGGCGAAAAATGGACTGAATGCATTTTTAAACAAACAAAGCCCGGCCTGGATCAAGACCACGGCATAACAACAAGAAGGATCGTAGGATGTTTGAAAAGATTTTAATTGCCAACCGTGGTGAAATTGCCTGTCGTGTAATTCGTACAGCGAAAAAGTTAGGCATCGCTACTGTTGCCGTATATTCCGATGCCGATGCACAGGCACAGCATGTCAAACTGGCAGATGAAGCCATCCATATTGGTGAATCGCCTGCTGCACAAAGTTATTTACAGATTGAACGTATTATTCAGGCAGCTAAAACTACCGGTGCTCAGGCCATTCATCCAGGTTATGGTTTCCTGTCTGAAAATGACCAGTTTGCCCTGGCCTGTCAGGACAACAATATTGTCTTTATTGGTCCGCCAGTGGATGCAATCTTAGCAATGGGTCTGAAAGCGACCTCTAAAGCACTGATGGAAAAAGCCGGTGTACCGTTAACTCCAGGCTATCATGGTACCAATCAGGATGCGGATTTCCTGAAACAGCAGGTAGACAGTATTGGCTATCCGGTACTGATCAAGGCTAGTGCTGGTGGTGGCGGTAAAGGCATGCGTCTGGTCGAGCGTAGTGAAGATTTCCTCAGTTCACTCGCTTCATGTAAAAGCGAAGCACGTTCCAGCTTCGGCAATGAAGATGTGCTGATTGAACGCTATGTCGTGCAGCCACGTCATATTGAAGTTCAGGTCTTTGGTGATACACATGGCAATTATGTGCATCTGTTTGAACGTGATTGCTCCGTGCAGCGTCGTCACCAGAAAGTTCTGGAAGAAGCACCAGCACCTAAAATGCCAGAAGACAAACTTGAAGCGATGCGCCAAGCCGCGATTGATGCTGCACGTGCCGTGAATTATGTTGGTGCGGGTACAGTCGAGTTCATCGTTGAACAAGATGGTACTGCCTACTTCATGGAAATGAATACCCGTCTACAGGTTGAGCATCCAGTCACTGAAATGATCACCGGTCAGGATCTGGTGGAATGGCAGCTACGTGTCGCGTTCGGTGAGCCTTTACCGAAACAGCAACATGAATTACAGATACACGGTCATGCGCTCGAAGCACGTGTCTATGCTGAAGAACCAGAAAAAGGTTTTATTCCTGCCATCGGTCAGATCAGCTATTTGCACTATCCAGAACAAAATGACAGCGTGCGTGTGGATAGTGGCATTGTCGAAGGTGATGAAATCAGCACCTATTATGATCCGATGATTGCCAAACTGATTGTTTGGGGCAAAAACCGTGAAGCGGCTTTAACCCAGATGCATCACGCCTTGGGTCAGTTCCATGTCGATGGACTCGGGAATAACATCGCTTTTCTTGATCGCTTAGTATTATGTGACTCATTTAAAAATGCCCATCTCGATACTGGCCTGATTCAACGCGAAGAAGAGTTCCTACTCAAACCATCTGCTGATATCAGCGCAGAATTAGTGGTCAGTGCCGCCTTGGTTGAACTGTTATCTCGTCTGGCTCAAAACCCGACGAGCAATAATCCTGTCTGGCAGCAAAAAGCATTTTGGCGTCTGAATCAGCAAAATAGCTACACAATCAAATTACAATGTAATGACGTTTTACGTGTGGTGAGCTTTAAAGCGCTAGAAAATAGCTTCCTGGCAAACCATGAAGGCCAGACACTCAATATCCAAGGTGAACTGCTCGATCAACACCTACTCCAGTTAAATCTTGCAGGTCAACAGCAGAAACTGGCATTTAGTCAGACTGAACATGGCATTACCCTGTTCCAGAATGGGCAAAGTTACAAGTTTACTTATCTGAAGTCTGATTTTAATGGCCAGGATGAACAAGGCACTGAAAACAATCTGACTGCACCAATGCCAGGTGTGATTACTCAGGTTCTGGTTGCGGCAAATGACAAAGTGAAAAAAGACGATGTACTGCTGACTTTGGAAGCAATGAAGATCGAATATACCATTCGCGCTCCGCATGATGGCATTATCGCAAACTCATACTTTCAAAAAGGTGACCAGGTTAAAGCTGGCGATGAACTGGTAGAGTTCCAGCCTCTAGCGGAGGAAGTTGCATGACAGATTTCGTTAAAATCGTAGAAGTCGGGCCACGCGATGGTCTGCAAAACGAAAAAACACCTTTAACACTAGATGACCGCAAAAACCTGATTCTGGATTTGATGAAAACAGGTTTACAGGCAATTGAAGTCGGTTCCTGTGTTTCAGCCAAATGGGTCCCACAGATGGCAGATAGCGATGTGCTATTTGCCAGCTTGCCTAAAGATCCGAATATCCAGTTCAGTTTACTGACGCCAAATATGAAAGGTTTTGAATCAGCGCTGGCTGTGGGTTGTAAAGAAGTTGCGGTATTTACCGCAGCTTCTGAAAGCTTTACTCGTAAGAACATCAACTGCTCTATTGATGAAAGCTTTAAAAAGTTTGCAGATGTGATGGCAGCTGCCAAAGCTAATGATGTCAAGGTTCGTGGCTATGTCTCTTGTATGGTGGACTGCCCTTATGAAGGTGCAATTGATCCGAAGCAGGTCGTAAAAGTTACGCAGCGCTTACTAGATATGGGCTGCTATGAAGTATCACTGGGTGAAACCATTGGTACGGCAACTCCAGATCGCGTGAAGAACGTCTGGGATGCGTGTCTTTCAGAAATTGATAGTAAAGCGCTGGCTGGCCATTTTCATAATACCTATGGCATGGCCATCGCTAATATTTACCAGTCACTATTACAAGGTATTCGGGTATTTGACTCCTCTATTGCCGGCCTCGGTGGCTGTCCTTATGCCAAAGGTGCTTCCGGCAATGTTTCAACTGAAGACCTGTATTACCTGCTCTCCAAGATGGGCTTTGAAACCGGTATTCAACTGGATACTCTGATGCAGACCAGCCGTAATATCAGTGAGGTTCTACAACGCAATAATCCCTCCAATTATGCCAATGCCTATTGGCAAAAAGCCTGTGCTTAAAAACTTGAAATAGCCGGACACTCTATAAGTCCTCATGGATAGAAATCAGCAGATCTTTAAATAAAAGAGATCTGCAAGAGAAGAATAAATCGAGGTAAAAATGTCAAATAAAGTGTATGACAGTGCAAAAGCCGCTTTAGACGGCGTGGTCCAGGATGGACATACTCTTGCAGTTGGCGGTTTTGGACTCTGTGGTATTCCAGAAGCCCTTATTGCAGCTTTAAAAGAAACCGGTGCCAAAAATCTGACCTGTATTTCCAATAATGCCGGTGTCGATGGCTTTGGCTTGGGACTATTGCTGGAAACAAAACAGATTAAAAAAATGATCTCTTCCTACGTGGGCGAGAACAAAGAATTTGAACGCCAATACTTAAGCGGGGAACTCGAAGTTGAACTGACTCCACAAGGCACGTTAGCGGAAAAATTACGTGCCGGTGGTGCAGGTATTCCCGCTTTCTATACCGCGACTGGTGTCGGTACCGTTATTGCTGAAGGTAAAGATGTCCGCGAATTCAATGGCAAGTCTTATATTCTGGAAGAATCCTTGACTGCTGATGTGGCTTTGGTTAAAGCTTATAAGGCCGATAAAGCCGGTAACCTGATTTTCCGTAAAACTGCCCAAAACTTCAATCCGGTCTGTGCGATGGCTGGTAAAGTGACCATTGCTGAAGTCGAAGAAATTGTCGAGATCGGTGCCCTTGATCCAGATGAAATTCATCTTCCAGGCATTTATGTGAACCGGATTGTACTGAATACCCAACCGGAAAAACGGATTGAACAGATGACTTTAAAGGCGGAGGCTTGATCATGGCTTGGACACGTAATGAAATGGCGCAGCGCGCCGCACAGGAACTTGAAGACGGTTTCTATGTGAATCTGGGTATTGGTCTGCCAACCTTAGTCGCGAATTATATTCCAGAGAATATTAATGTCTGGTTACAGTCTGAGAATGGCCTGTTGGGTATTGGAGAATTTCCAACGGCAGATACTGTAGATGCCGACCTGATCAATGCTGGCAAACAGACGGTAACTGCCCGCAAAGGTGCTTCTTTCTTTTCCAGTGCCAACTCCTTTGCCATGATTCGTGGTGGTCATGTCAATATCGCCATTCTGGGTGCTATGGAAGTCTCAGAAAATGGTGATCTAGCCAACTGGATGATTCCGGGCAAGAAAGTCAAAGGCATGGGTGGTGCCATGGATCTGGTCGCAGGTGTGCAAAAAGTTGTGGTGCTGATGGAACACTGCGCCAAAGATGGTACGCCTAAAATTGTCTCACAATGTAGTCTTCCGCTTACTGGCCAGGCCGTAGTCAATCGGATTATTACTGACTTAGGTGTATTGGATGTCACACCTGAAGGTATTCAACTTGTAGAACTGGCACCCGATGTCAGTTTTGATGAAATTCAGAAAGTCACCGGCGTACCTTTACTCCGTAAAGCAGCCTGATTTTTCCCAGCCCTTAAAATAAAATTTTAAGGGTTTCTTTTTGGCTGAAGAAAGCCACTTCTTAATAACAAATGCAGAATAAAGGGATTTTAATCATGCAAACTCAACAAAATATCTTGCAGCGCTTTGCCATGCGCGTCAGCGACTGGTCTGAAAAATGGTTTCCGGACTCTTATATCTTTGCCCTACTCGGTGTCATCATCGTTGCGATTGCCGCGATTGGCATTGGTGCACCGGCACAAGACGTCGCGATTTCATTTGGTGATGGATTCTGGAGCCTGATTCCCTTTACCTTACAGATGTGTATGCTGATCGTGGTCGGTTATGTAGTTTCGGTTTCCAAACCGATGCAATTATTGATTCAGAAAATGGCGCGCATTCCTCATTCTGGACGTGGAGCTATCGTTCTCGTCGCCACAGTTAGCCTACTGATTTCCCTGATTAACTGGGCGATGAGTACAGTGCTAACTGCACTTTTGGTGATTGCCTTGGCACAGCGTAAAGAGCTAAATATGGATTACCGTGCAGCTGCCGCAGCAGCGATTATTGGGATGGGTGCAACCTGGGCGCTCGGTATCAGCTCTTCTGCCGCACAATTACAGGCCAACAAATCCAGCCTGCCAGAACCTCTGTATAATCTGACTGGCGTGATTCCATTTACTGAAACGATTTTCCTGCCGCAATCCATGATTATGACAGCAGTCTTGATCATCGCCTCGATTGCCATTGCCTACTGGTCTGCGCCCAAAGGCAATCATATTAAAACCATTGATCATTTCCCGATCCAGATTGAAGAAGAAAAGACTGAAACCGTGATCCATAAACGGCCAGGTGACTGGCTTGAAAACTCGCCAATCTTAAGTATTCTGATTGTGGTTCTGGGTCTGGTCTGGATGTTTAACGAGTTTTCCAAGAGCAATCCGATTCTGGCAATCTCCAGCTTAAACACTTATAACTTTATCTTTCTGATTTTAGGTGTAGCTTTACATGGTACACCACGTAATTTTCTCAATGCCGTATCCAAAGCTGTGCCGGCCATTTCAGGGGTGCTGATCCAGTTTCCGCTTTATGGCAGTATTGCCTTTATGATGACCAATGCCCTGAATTCTGCTGATCTTTCCCTGTCACATTATATCGCCGAATTCTTCGTGTCGATTGCGTCGCAGGAAACCTTTGCCATCGTTATGGGAATTTATTCTGCGATTCTAGGCTTCTTCATTCCTTCTGGTGGAGGAAAATGGATTATTGAAGCGCCTTATGTGATGCAGGCCGCACATGACCTGAAAGTACATCTGGGCTGGTCTGTCCAGATCTATAATGCAGCCGAAGCCTTACCCAATCTGATCAATCCTTTCTTTATGCTCCCCATGCTGGGAATCTTGAAATTAAAGGCTAAAGATGTAATTGGCTTTACAGTGACACAACTGGTCTTTCATCTTCCGTTGGTACTGTTCTTACTCTGGTTCCTGGGAAGAACTTTGACTTATACCCCACCTGTCTTCTCTTAATTCATAATAAATAAAAAAGGACGAATCATTCGTCCTTTTTTATGATGAAAGAATTATTTAGCTGGCTTTCTTTTCAACTACGCCTTCATTATCTACAGTATGGACACGATCATCTTCGGTACTCATAACTTCAAAAGTTACACGACGGTTTTGATACTGACCGTTCGAAGTCGCATTCGATTGAGCAGGCTGATTCGCCGCCATACCTACTGGTTGTAACTGCGCCGGGTTCACCCCTTTCTGCACCAGATAATTCACAATGGCTTGAGCACGTTTTAAAGATAGCTCCTGATTTTGAGTGCTGCTGCCTTCCGTATCAGTATGGCCCATCACGATTAGACGTACATCTTTGGCATATTGTAATAAAGCTGCGGTCTGATCCAGCAAGCTTTTATTCACTTCAGGAATTTCGGTGGAACCTGTCGCGAAATGAATAATTTGCAGGTTTAAGGCAGTTGCAACATCTAACGCCTCAATATTTTCCATCTGAAGTTCGTCTAAAGCTTTTTTAGCCTCGGTATTGGCTGTATTGATCGCCTCATCCATATCAACTGGTTTTTGGGTCACAACTTCTACATTTTTAGCCAGACCACGAATCTGACCCGCCAGACGCTGTGCATCTGCACTGTTCGCTGCCTGTACAGACACCTGATTACCTGCCCAAGTCAAAGTCACATTTGACATGCCTTGCAGTAATTTCAATACGGATGGAATTGTATCCTGATCAATAAATTCTGAGTGGTAATTTTCATTGGCTACTGCGCCACAGCCAATACTGTAATTAAAGATCTGTTTAATTTCATTTTGCAGAATTTGCATATATTTCGGATCATTCATCTGTACCTGACAGTTGACAATTTCACCTTGGCTACCGGTGCTGATTTTTAAAATTGCAGGGTTCGTTGCAGCAGCTTCGCTTACCGCCTGAGCATTTCGTAATTCATCCGGATCATCATCACGCAGGCATCCACGGAAGAAGAATAAGATAATTGCAGCAATAATCACGAGGAGAATAAATGGCCAGAACACTACTGCTTTTTTCTCTTCAGTCAGTTCCGGCTCTGCCTCCGGTTCGGAAGCCCGACCCGGTGCGCGGTTCAGGTTTTGTCCCGCCAGCGGAGATACACCTAAAGATGCCAGTATAGGACCGGCCCATACTGGTAATGCCCGTTGAATCGAGTCTGCATGGGTATCTAACAAATGGCCTACCGCTTCAGCAGTGGGTGCACCCGCTTCTGCCTGCAAGAAGTTCATGGTTGGAACAATTGCCCGGTTCAGGGTCTGTTCAATTTCATCTTGAGGTGCAGTTGAATCTAACTGAGCCAGGAATTGTTGTTTTAGGGTCGGATTATTATTAAATAATTCATCAATCTTGGGATTAAGTTGCTGCCCCAGACTTTCAATCCAGGCCGGTCTTGCACGAAGAATACTTAACAATACAGGATAGAATTGGGCTAAGGACTGATCCTTGGCAAATAGATGTTCTGTTTCACCTTGCAGCACAATGGCGGTCACATCACTCTTTAAACGTTCAATTAAATCTGTATTCATCAAGATCACCATTATTCTGATTTATAATGTTTAATATTTAATCAGTGTAGCGACCCACCCTCTTTGGAATGTTAATAATTGTACTGATATCATAAAGTTTCACTGTTTATGTATGGCTAACTTTTCTAGTATTTTGATTAAGATATAAAAAAGTCAGCCGAAGCTGACTTTTTGTAAACGCGAAATGTAAGTGTTATGCAGCAATAAAAGTTTGCAGCACTTTACCTTTCACTTTTTGATTGAGCAGTGGTGTATTTTTACCTTGAGAAACGATCGTTTCTTTGCTCAACGTCCATTCCTGTTCTGGATCAACCAGCACACAGCCAGCTTCTGCCTTCCAGCGATTAAACATGTTAGCGACTTTCGCGGGAGCAACTGTGACTTTCTCCACCCATTCTAACGGCGTAAAGAAACCTTCATTCACCAGTTGGATACCGAACGGTACGTAGGTATCAAAAGCGGTAAAACCAGGCTGTGTCTCTGCGAACGGTGCCATTTTGGCAGAGCTGCTCAGGGGTTCATGATGGGTACAGATCGCATCAATCACACCAGATTTCACGCCTTGACGCAGTAATTCTTTATCTTGTTCAGAACGTAATGGCGGACGCACATGTGCAAGAGAGTTAAAGCCATCAATCAGATGGTCAGTCAGATGTAATTGATGCATTGCGACATCACAAGTGACTGGCAAGCCTTTTTCTTTGGCAATACGGATCAGTTCTACTGATGCACCACAAGATAACAAACCGAAATGAGCGCGTACTTTAGTCGCTTCAATCATGAGCAGGTATTTGGCAATGGCCACAGTTTCAGCTAATGCCGGAATCATTGGCAAACCTTGGCGTGAAGCAATAAAGCCTTCATGCACACAGCCATCTTTGGCAATTTGCGGCTCTTCTGCATAGAACACTACAGTCAGGTTTAAGCCCGCTGCGTATTCAAGTGTACGCAATACCACATCATCATTGGCAAACGGAGCACTGGCATTAGAAACCGCAGTACAACCGCCCTTTTTCAAACCTGCCATATTGGCCGGTTGCTGACCTTGCAGACCTTGAGTTTGCGCACCGATCACCTGTAAATAAATACCACCATCCAGCATGGCTTTTTCAACCAGACCATGAATCAGCGCACCATTATCCTGCACAATCGGTTTGGAATCTGGCGGGGTAAATACATGCAGAATACCGTTTTCACGTGCAGCCTTACCTTCAGACTTTAAAGTTCCGTGTTGCTGCTGACCCGGTTCACGTAAACGTGCGCATAGATCCACCATGGTTGGCATCAGCCATTTGCCCTGTCCATCAATGGTTTCAGATACGTTAGCAGTCTCTGCAACACGTTTACCATTTTCCAGATAAACCGTTTCGACTGAATCAGTGTTTTGGATTGGGTCAAGAACACGGACATTTTCAATTTTTACAATAGACATGACTTATTCCTTATACCGCAATCGCTTCAATCAAACCCTGTTCCTGTAACTGACCCTGCATCGCAAGAGCCAGTACCGCCATACGTACTGCAATCCCGTTAGTAACCTGTTTCAGAATCACGGATTGCGGACCGTCTGCAATACTGGAATCAATTTCCACACCACGGTTCATTGGTCCTGGATGCATCACGATACAATCCGGCTTGGCCATGGCGAGACGTTCTTTATTCAGGCCATACATTTTGTAGAATTCAGCCTGAGAAGACAGCGCTGGCGAATCAATACGCTCGTTTTGAATACGTAAGGTAATGATTACATCACAGTCTTTGATGCCATCTTCCATTTTATTAAACAGGCGTACATCTTCACTGTAGTCATCAAAACCGTATGGCAACAACGTATTCGGTGCAATCACGCGAATATCTTTACAGCCTAAGGTTTGCAGTGCCGCCACATCTGAACGTGCTACACGCGAATGCTTGATATCGCCAATAATCGCAATCGACATATCTTCGAATTTTTTATTGGTCTCGCGGCGAATGGTCAGCATATCCAGCATCGCTTGAGTTGGATGGGCATGACGGCCATCGCCTGCATTAATAATGGCGACATTTGGACAGACATCTTTGGCAATAAAGTGTGCTGCACCTGAAGATGAATGACGTACCACGAAAATATCTGCCGCCATAGCTTCAAGATTCCACAAGGTATCACGTAAAGTTTCACCTTTAGAGGTACTTGAACGGGCAATATCGATATTTAGCACGTTGGCAGACAGACGTTTGGCCGCTGCCTCAAAAGTAGTACGCGTTCGGGTAGAATTTTCAAAAAATAAGTTCATCACCGTTTTGCCTTCGAGCAAATTATTGGTGATCAGCTGATTTTGGTCATTAAAAAAGGACAACGCAGTGTCCAGTATTTTTGTAAGAGTTTCTTTAGAAAGACCTTCGATGGTCAGGAAATGTTTAAGATTACCTGCTTTGTTGAGTTGAATCTGGCTCGGTGTATGCAATGCCGCCAAGTGCATGAGAGATTCCTTATACGTTAAGTCAACGTATTATACAGAGATTAGCGAATCTTTATAGTTGATAAAGAGCTCAGTTGTACAAAAACCATCTCAGTAATAAGAATGGAAATTTAAATTCCCATGCATTTTTTCAATAAGATAATTTAACCTGTTTATCTATATGCTTGTTTTTTCATTTAAACATGAGTGCTTCAGTCTGGAGCATCCACACCCAATCCCCCCCAATTAGCGCAATGCGCCAATATAATGATGTGAAACCTGTGCGCGATAGATATCTTCTTCGCTTGGTTCCACAGAAATCAGTTCCTTTTCCGCCTGTTCTTCAGCCTGCAGTTCTGAAAATGACGATAAATCCAGAGTGGTTTTTAAGCGGTTGACCAGATGCAATAATTCAGGATCTTCAGTCTGCTCTGCCAGCTCAATCACATGCTTTGCATAGTAGATATTTTCTGCAAGATACATGGCATCAATTACTCGTCCAGTTACTCGTCTTAAACGTGCGTAGATCAAGGTAGCGATTGAAAATACCTCATTCCTGCGTAATTGAAGATCCAACATCTAAGCCCCTCCGAAATAATAATTAAGAATAAAGATGAAGCTGTAATGATTCCCCTCAGCATTACAGCTTCATTGATATTAGATAGAGCAATAAACGTACCAAAATTACTAAATAAGTTATGTGAGTTATAAATTGAGATGAATGAAAATTGATCTACCTCGAGCAATAGTAGGTCAGTGTCTTTTTTGTTTTAGATTCACTCCTCGTCTAGCTAATCAATTCTTAGGGCGTGTCCTCATTTGAAGAATTGGTTTTAAATACTTAAAATCCTCCTTTAAGCTCTTTTCATTTCTATATTTTTTCAATGGCACGTACTCTTCTTACCGATGATATTTGGCAGAAAATTCAAGATACTATGCGATTACACGGTTGTTACTGTTCAAAAAATAGTAGAAATATCATGGAAGCCATCTTATGGAAACTACGTACGGGTGCGACATGGCGTGATATTCCTCAAGAACTTT
>NZ_DCRI01000021.1:0-5852 GCF_002324975.1 Acinetobacter sp. UBA1496
TGGTATTTGAATCTGCGGTTATTTAAGTTGCAGGTTTTCTAAATAATGCATCAATACCGAACTGGCTGCCTGTTCAAGCGCGGGTGCATAGCTTTGATGATCCGCCCGCAAGGTGGGGATATTGATTTGGGCTTTGCGTAACTCACAGGTATGTCCAATTAGCCATTTCTCTAAACTTTCACTGGCTACTTCAGCATGGAATTGTAGTGCTAGAATATTCTGTCCTACCCGAAAGGCCTGATTTGGATAAAGATCAGAGCTGGCCAGCAATTCAGCCTGTTCAGGCAGATCAAAAGTATCGCCGTGCCAATGTAGCACTTCAATATTTTCCAAGGCTTGTAGTGGATTATTCTCAGCGACTGGAAGAGTAAGCTTAGACCAGCCAATTTCTTTGCTATGTCCTGCATAGACTTTAGCACCGAGTGCATGAGCAATGAGTTGAGTACCCAGACAAATACCTAAAGTGGGTAAATTCTTCTCTAAACGCACTTTAAGTAAGTCTATTTCTTGTTGTAAGAAAGGGTAGTCCACCGTTTCATAGACACCAATTGGACCCCCTAAAATAATTGTCAGACCTTTATATTCATACGCCTTTCGTAGGTCATCAATTCCGGCTTCAAAATAGCGAACACGTAATCCTAGCTGATAAAACACATCTTCCCAGGCACCTAGGTCTTCAAAAGCCAGATGTTGAATGGCATATACGGTATCAGGGAAGTGGTCAAGGTTCAGCATAGCAGTCAGGTCTAAATGGAAAATATTTATTTAACGTTATTCTGCAAAAAATTAGAAGTCTTTTTAATCCGGTGATTTAGCCTTAGGTAGGTGATTCATCCGAATCGGCAAGCCTATGTAAGACTATAACTCCGCTTTGTATCATTATGCAGCGATATTTTCCTTTTCTATAAAAAAGGCGTTAGAGTAGAAAGCAGTGGATAATCATAAGAGGCAGGATAAAAAATGCACAATATCTGCTTATATGTCGATAAAAAACGTATCAGTCCTTATGTCATGTCGGTTTATGTGGCTTTAAAAGAGAAAAGACTCAACTTTCAGGAAAAAATGATCGATCTGAATCTGCTGGAACAGCAATCTTTAGCTTATCGTAAAATTTGTCCGAGTGGCAAAGTCCCTTGCCTGATTATTGATGATTTTCATTTGTTTGAATCTTGGGCGATTACCGAATATCTGGAAGATGCTTTTCCGGCACCGGATTATCCTGCTTCATATCCTGCAGAGATGAAAGCCAGAGCAAAATGCCGCGCCGTTCAGGCTTTGATGAAAACTGATTTTTCCTCTATCCGGCAGGATATGCCTTCAACTTCGATCTTTGTTCCACCTAAAAGGCCTTTAATCGCATCGGCTGAAACCATGCAGGATATTCAGCGCTTACTGGCAATCACAGAAACTTTACTTGAAGAGCTATGGCTCACCGAACAATGGTCAATTGCAGACTTTGATCTAGCCTTTATGCTGCATCGTCTGCTTAGTCACGATGTTGAGCTTCCCGAAAAGATTCAGGCTTATATTCAGCGTAATTTTCAGCGATCTTCAGTGCAGTCCTGGATTTTGGAAAATGAAAAACTGCGTACTCATGCTGAGTTTTGATTCTATATCGGGTAGAGAGGTAAATTTAATAATTTAAGTACTAAGTTTGCTTAATGAATAGACATGGATATTTTAAAAGAGAGACACGTTATACAAAAAATTGCTTAAATATCAGCAGCGCAGGCGTAGTATAGAAAGTATAGGTAATAAGAAGTAGCTAAAACTTAGAATCAGATTCAAATGAAAAGGAGTATACGGTGGGTGGATCACATCATCATGATCATAGTCATGTAGAAGTTAGTGCGAAGAATGCTAAAAAACTGTCCATCGCCTTAGCTCTGACGACAGTCTTTTTAATTGTAGAAGTCATTGCCGGTTTTATGACTCAGAGTCTGGCCTTGCTTTCTGATGCGGCACATATGTTTACAGATGCAGCCGCACTGGCGATTGCTCTAGCTGCAATTAAGATCGGGCAAAAACCAGCAGATGATAAACGTACCTTTGGCTACCAGCGATTTGAAATTCTGGCAGCTTTGTTTAATGCGATTATGCTATTTCTGGTAGCGGTGTATATCCTGTTTGAAGCTTACCAGCGCCTAAGTCATCCCCCTGAAATTGAAAGTCTGGGCATGTTGATTGTCGCCATACTTGGACTGGTTATTAATCTGATTTCCATGAAAATTCTGGTTTCTAGCAGTCAGGAAAGCTTGAATATTAAAGGAGCTTATCTGGAAGTACTGAGTGATGCACTAGGTTCGGTGGGTGTCATTATTGGCGCAATCATCATCTATTTCAGTGGCTGGATGTGGATCGATACCGTGATTGCGGTCATGATCGGATTCTGGGTAATTCCACGGACATGGATTTTGTTGAAACAGAGCATCAATATTCTGCTAGAAGGGGTTCCTGATGAAATCGATATTGAAAAACTGCGCCATGACCTACTGGCGCTAGACGGTGTTGAAGATATTCATCAGCTAAAAGTCTGGGCGATTACTTCCAAGAAGGTAATGTTGACGGTGCATTTAGTTGCGCCAGACGTTGACTATAAAAAGTTGCATCAAGAGGCGTTTGAGATGTTGCATTATGAACATCATATCACCGAGATGACATTGCAAATTGAAGCAGAAGATTGTCCCCCAGAACAGCATCGGCAATCGGACCATTTACATGAACAGCATGAGCATAAGGAAAGCCATCAACATTAAGTTTGAGAAATTTTGCCATCACACTTAATGTATTTTTAAACTTCGATCTTTTAATTTTAGTCTTTCAATAATGACACAATTACATCTTTATAACTCGGTGGTGCTTTCACATAATCGCGCTCTCGCAACATCTGATGCATTTTGGGCAGATTTTGATGTGGAACAGAGGCCATTAAATGATGTTCAATATGATAATTTACATGAATCGGTGCAACGAAAGCACGCGCTAGCCAACCTGCACGAGTGGTACGGGTATTAGTCAATGCAGAATGGCTGGTTTCTAGACCAGCATGCTCAGCCATTGCCCGGATACGGATAAACAGTGGGAAAGGGGTAATATAAGCTAGGGGCCATAATAAATAAAGTTTCGGATGACCGCTGGCCCAAAGTGCGGAAAATAAGGCAGCATTGGAAATCAGCATGCCCGAGCTATTTTTTAACAGATTCTTTGCCAGTTCCAAGTTACTGCGATTACCACGAGGAATTGGTTTCGGATCATTGGAAACACTCCATTCCAGAAGTTCTAAATCCATCAAGACTCGGCCAGACAGAAATTTTAGGCCGGATTGACCATTTAGATCTCTAAAGAATTTTCTGAATAATGATTGTTTAGTAATTGGAAAGTTTTTGACCAGACCTAAATCTGGATCATCAGGTTGAGAGGTGCGGGCATGATGTTTCAAATGATAAGGACGATATTTACCGACCTCATTCCAGATCGGACGGGCGCATAGCCAGTCAGTGAAGTGTGTGTTTAGCCACTTGGTTTTAAACAAACTATGGTGTGAGGCGTCGTGCATCAAAATGGCCATAGCGAGTTGGCGACCCGCCAGAATGGCTAATGCCAAGGCACACATCAATATTTTTCCCCAGACTGGTAAATATTTCCAGCTATAAGCAATTGTGCCAAAGGTCAAAACAATCACAGCCCAAGTTGAACCCACTGCCAGAGCACCCTGTAAATCGGATGGGGTAGTCAGCTCTCTAATTTCTTCACGGCTAAATAGCTCTGTGACGCTCACTTTACTGTTCATTATTCTGCCTTGATCTAATTCTTGTATTTCTTATCACTATATTTGAATTAAAATATTACAGTCAATTTACTTTTGTGAGTATGTAGGAAATAAATTATACACCTTGTTGTTGAAAATATTGCTGCCATAACTGCTGGCCTTGCTCCTCCATACGCCGTACGGCCAGTTCAAACTTTTGTCGGGCTGGAGCATCTAGCCATTCTTCAGGCAATAGCGGATCTGCACGCAGACTAAATACAGCAGATTTTGCCAGATAAAAGGCGGTTTTAGCTGATTCAGCCAAGGATAACTGTTGATGGTTTTCAAACCATTGTTCAATTTCCTGGCTGATATTCAAATAAGTTTGATGCAGGCCATGAATATCCCAAAGTGCAGATACATGGGTGTGCTGATCGATCTCGCTGACCTGAAAAAATCGTGCGCCTTGATCCAGACCAAACTTGACGGCTGCTGATTTAAGCTCGTTCAAACCAAGTTGCAAATTGTCCGGGCGGATAAACACGTTCTGTTCCAGTTCCTGAAATCCATAATAACGCAGGGCTTTTTCCCGTTTAGATAAGGCCGTACGATCTACTCGCCCCAAAGCACCGGTATAAACCAGAATGTACTTACCATCCCAAGCCGTAGCGGTCTGCATATTGGGATGTTTGTTCAGGCTAATAAAAGAAGTATCAAATTTTTTTTCAATTAACTGATAAATGCCGCGTTCTACTGACTGAATGATCTGATCCTGATTAAGTCGTGCGACTGCAACCCGCAAGCTGTTGTCAGAGATTCCTAATAAATCTGCTGCACATAACATCTGTTTGATGCTAACAGTAGAGTTATGTGAGGCATAGAGCAGGTCTAGCACCAGATGTCGGGCATTCAGTTTATAAGTCATGAAACTAGATCGTGATTAGAAAATGAGAAATTGGAAACTTTTTGTACAATAGCATTTTGAATATGAAGAACCAAAGAGAAATACGACTAAAGTGTTTGTATATTCAGGCAATTAATTTTAATTAAAGACAACGTATATGGATAAAAATGACTAGATAAGGTGTTGGTTTTCTACTGAGGCACACTATTTCACAGTCAATAAGTTGGTCTAAGCAGCAAGTCAACGAAAAAGACATGAATCTGTTTTTTTTCTCTTTATTCTTGATTATTTTTAATCCCAGCTCCCTAGGGAACTGGGATTACCTAAAAAATTAAAGTGAAGTGTTAGTTATAACTGCTTCAAAATTGGGTATATGAACAAGAAAAAGATTTCTTATTCATACGAATTACCTTACATATTCGGGTAATTCGGACCACCGCCACCTTCCGGTGTTACCCAGGTGAACCGTACCGGGTTTGTCGGAGACTTTTTTATTTAAGTTAGGCCACCTGACCTAACGGGTTAATCTTATCATAGTACATTGCTTCAAACTCAAAAGGCGATAAATAACCCAGTGCACTTTGTACACGCTTTTTATTGAACCAATCTACCCAGTTGAATGTCGCAAGTTGTACATCTGCTAAACCTTGCCAATCTGCTTTTAAATATTCAATCACCTCTGTTTTGTATAAGCCATTCACCGTTTCAGCCAAAGCATTATCGTATGAATCACCAGTTGTACCGACTGATGCTCGTAAATTTGCAGCTTCTAAACGATTGGTATAGCGAATAGAAAGATATTGAACACCTCTATCAGAATGATGAATCACATTCTTTGGCATGCCTTGATCGTGTAATGCTTGCTCAAGTGCATCGAGCACCATATCTGTATTCATCCGTATAGATACTTTCCATCCAACAATTGCTCGTGAGAACACATCAATAATAAAGGCGATATAGCCCCAACCTGAATTGGTTTGAATATACGTGAAGTCATCGAACTTAGCACTGCTTCGCAAGGGTCAGGATGATCAGCATTAAAATTACGTTTCACTAAATCATCTGCTCTTTTTTGAACATCTAGGCTACGGGTGGTTTGTTTATTCTTACCACGCTAAACACCTTGTATACCTAGCTTTTTCATTAATCGAGCAACAGTACAGCGTGCAATAATATAGCCTTCACGTTTCAGTTTTTGCC
>NZ_DCRI01000086.1:0-20580 GCF_002324975.1 Acinetobacter sp. UBA1496
CATCGCCAGCTCATTATTCCTAAAAAGCCCTCTGCTCACGCAGGGGGCTTTTTTTATATATAACATATAAACCTTTTTTATCTTTAACGACTAATTTTTTACGGCTGTATAATCTCTGATCAGCTGTAAAATGTTATACTACTCGTGTAAATATTTTTTTATTTTCTGAGTCATATGCAGCAGATTCTCATAAACACATTTGTGTTGATATGGCTCAGTTTGATTTCTCCACAGCTATACGCTGTAACAGAATTAAATTTTGATCATCATCAGTATGTCAAACTCGATGGAGAATGGGAGTTCTATCCCAATCAGCTGATTGATCCCATTTCTGAGCAGCGATTATCCCCATTAAATTCCCCTAGTCAGACTCTTGCTGCTGAAAAAGTTCATTTACCTAATTCTTTCCTGACCTTAACAGGTCATAAAGACCATATTGGAACTTTTCAAAAAGCCTTCAGGCTGCCTGAATCAGCTATCAATCATGCGGTTTATGTTTATGTGCCTTATCAGTATGGGGCTTATCGTATGTATGTCGATGATCATCTCCTGATAGAAGTAGGGCAGGTAGGCATACACGGTCAGCATCAGACCATGATGGCGCCAAAGCTGGCTTCTTTCCCTCACAGCGGGAAGTGACGCTTACCATTCAGGCTTCAAGTTATCACCATATCCGTGGCGGGCTGGAAAACAGCATGTTTATTGGCTTTAACCAGCCTATTCTGGATAAGTTTTATGATCAGGTGATTCCTTTAAGTGTGATCAGTGGCGTTCTGCTGATGATTGGCTGCTTTATGGTGTTCTTTGCAGTGTTTCGCAGTCTTAAAACGCAAGCAGGTAATTTGCTGCTGTTTCTAGGGTTATTTATTCTGTGCTTGAGCCTACGTAGCTTCTTTGCAGTCCCATTTATTTATACTTTATTCACGAATATTTCCTGGGTATGGGACACACGATTTGAGTATTTACTGACTGAATTGGCGACTCTATTTTTCCTGATTTATATTTATTTATTGCCTTATCGACTGTTAAATCCTTATTTATTAAAAATCACAGCTTTGTTAATTAGTATCAATGTGGCTGTGACCCTGTTTACGCTGCCTTATATATTCCAGAGCTTCTTTTTTCAGAGCTTTAATATCGCAGTACTGGTTTTTATTAATCTGCTTTATGGCGCTTACCGCATGCACAAATCGCATGTGCGTTATTCCAAGATCAATTCCATTGCCGTAGTGCTGGTCTGCCTGACCTTCCTGTATGACTATTTACTTGCGCTTAAGGTAATTGATTCAGTTGAAATTGCATTTTATACCTCCTGTACCTATTTTATTTTAATTACCTTTCAGCTCAGCCGTGATTATGCGGTGCAAAGTATTAATACCGAGTTGTTAAACAAGCAGCTTTTGCGACTGAATAAAGAACTTGATCAGAAGGTTCAGGACCGTACGCGTGATATCACCTTGCTCAATGAGAAACTCGTGCAGCAGGTGAGGCTGGATTCGCTGACAGGTGCCTATAATCGCTTTGCCTTAAATGAACAGCTTCAGCAGCAATATTAATATGCAATCGCAAACCAATCTTCGCTGGTTGTTTACATGATCGATGTGGATTATTTTAAAAACTATAATGACTATCATGGCCATCTCAAAGGTGACTATATTTTAAAAACACTGGTGCAAACCATTCAATAAATATTGCCTGAAAATGGCTTTCTGGCACGTTATGGGGGTGAGGAATTTGCGGTTTTACTGGCAGATATTTCCTGGCAGGAAGCTAAAGCTTTTGCCGAGCAACTTTGTGAGGTTATTCGTCAGCTCAATTTGGAACATGCCAATCGTAGTGATGACAAAACCTGGATCAGTATCAGTGTTGGGGCAGCGATTATGGACGCTGAGCATATCTATAAAAATGTTGATCGTTTACTGAAAACAGCTGATCAGCAGTTGTATCAGGCAAAAATTCTTCGTGATTCAGCTAGTATTAAATAATAAAAAATGCAATCAATACATCAGCTATCTTATTGAGATTATGTTATATCCGCTTACGATTCCTTTACTTTTTTATTATTTTAGCCGTTGTCTGGAATGCTAAATTGGTACTTATCCGAATGAAATTAGCATGAAGAATAACAATGAAACAGACTCAACTAGCAGCAATTTTATTATTAGGCTTGGGTTCATATAGCCTGACTGCCTGTGCCCAAGACAAGACTTCAGCATCCTCAGCTGGACAATCTGCTGCCAAAACCACACAGCAAGCCTATAAAGTTGAAGAATTTACGCAATTGAATGAGCCATGGGCACTGACTGAGCTGCCGGATCAGCGCTTACTGATTACCGAAAGGTCAGGAAAATTAAAATTATTTAATCCAGCCAATCGCAGCACTCAAACTGTTCAGGGTATTCCTCAAGTGGCCTATGGCGGACAAGGGGGCTTAGGCGATATCACACTCCATCCTGACTTTGCCAAGAATCAGCTGGTATATTTCAGTTATGCTGAACAGGGGCAGGGGGGGTATGGTGCAGTCGTGGTTCGTGGCAAGCTAGATCTCACTAAGAGCATCCCACAACTCACTCAGATTAAGAAAATCTGGACCCAGGTACCGAAATTTTCTTCCGGTCAGGGTCATTATGGGCACCGGATTATCTTTGGCTCAGATAACAAACTCTGGATCAGTTCAGGTGAACGTCAGCAATTTAATCCAGCTCAAGACATGAACTCCAATGCCGGCAAGATTATTCGTCTGAATGACGATGGTTCAATTCCTTCTGACAATCCATTTATGAATCAGGGCGAAATTGCTAAGCAGGTCTGGAGTCTGGGGCACCGTAATCCTCTCGGTTTGGCATTTGATCCACAAGGGCAGCTTTGGGTGATTGAAATGGGTCCAAAAGGTGGTGATGAGCTGAATAAAGTGATAAAAGGCAAAAATTATGGCTATCCGATCGTCTCCAATGGGGATCATTATGATGGCAAACCGATTCCAGATCACAGTACCCAACCAGAGTTTGAAGCACCGGCATTGGACTGGACTCCCGTAATTTCTCCTTCAGACTTATTGTTCTATACAGGTAATAGCTTTCCTCAGTGGAAAAATAAAGCCATTGCTACGGGTCTGTCTTCTCAGGCGATGATCATAATTGATACCACTCAAAATCCTGCGAAAGAAATACAGCGACTGGATATGAAAGAGCGGATTCGTGGTGCGATTCAGGCCAAAGATGGCTCACTCTGGGTGATTGAAGATGGTCCAAAAGCCAAGTTGCTTAAGATGACCGCCCCTCAGTAAAAAGCTAAATAGTTAATATCAGAATGAAAGAAAAAGGCCCCAACTCCTGTGAGGGCCTTTTCAAATTTAGCTCAGATACCTTTCCTCTGGTATCGATCAGCATCCTGCCGATGTTTTATTCTTGTTTTTGCAAGACTTCCTGTTTTGGTATGCACTCCATATAGCCTGAGTCAGAAGGACCGAGTAGAGGCATTGACTGCATCTGCTGTAGGCCAGAGGCGACAAGGTCACTTGAAAATATTTATCCAATTAATTCCAGAGTTCTCAGGATAATTTTGCGATATGGTAAAGATAGAAGACCTTATTAAAGCTCATCTCTCTATTCAATAAAAAATATTTAAAAAAATTCCATAAAATAATAAAAAGGAGAAGCACATGCCTACCGTTCAAATTGAAGTCCGGCAGCAATATTCCCAGGCTGATGAAGATCAGTTACTCGACAGTGTATTTCAATGTGTGAAAAATACCTTTCAACTGCCTGACTATGACCGTAATATCCGGCTGGTGGTACATGAAGCCCATCGTTTTCAATATATGGCTCATCTGGCCCAGCCTGAATACTTTACCTTGATCAGTATTGACTGCTTCGCTGGCCGGAGTCTGGAGACCAAGCGCAAACTGTATCAGCAGATTGTGTAGAAAGCTTGGGAGAACTGGGCATTCTGTCTGATCATATTCTGATTCATCTGCGGGAAAGTCCATTGGAAAACTGGGGAATCCGCGGTGGGCAAGCAGCCTGTGATGTCAATGTAGACTTTAATGTAGAGATCTGATTTTTTTTAAGAAAAATTCCTGATTTTAAATACAAAAAAGCCCCAACATCCTGTTGAGGCTTTTCTGGATTTGCTTCTCAGATCTGACTCCTGTCTGACCTGTCAACGTCCTGTTACTCTGCGCTTTTTATTGTTGTTGTATCGCTTTGCAGACTTCCTGTCTGTCTATGAATCAAACTATAGCCTTGAACTGAAAGTGAGAATAGCCGACAAATTCTGCGCTGCCTGTAGGCTAAAGCGCACATCGCTGTCGTCCTCAGGCACTGACATACTGGATCAGCTTATCCACGACATCTCTAAGTGTTTTATTGTCGAATTCATTTCCTTCAAAGCTGTAGTCTTTATTGCGACTAAAAATGTCCCGCAGCTCTACAATCGCATTGGTATCCACCATGCCAAGCTGAGTGCCGACCTGACGGATCTGATCAATGGAACGTGAGCCGTTGGTGACGCCATAACCGATATAAGCTGCCGGTTTGCCTTGCCATTCCTTGGCTAGATAATCCAGCGCATTCTTTAATGCTGGGCTATAGCCATGGTTATATTCAGGACTGATAAAAATAAATGCATCCGCAAGAGCAATAAAGTCGGCCCATTCCTGCTGTTTCGGTTGATCATAAATACCGGTCAATGGGGGATGAGAACCAGCAAAAAGCGGAAGATCCCATTCTTTTAAGTCGACAAGTTCGGTTTCAAGCGTGCTAAAACCATATTTTTTAATTTCCTGTAGTACCCAATGTGCGACCTTAATTGCTGTACGTCCTTCACGCACACTGCCAACCACAATATAAATTTTCATATCTTTCCCTTTCTCATCGCATTCTCATCAAATTAAATTAATCAGATTTATTAATAGAGACTAGAGAGGATTTGTATCCAGATAATAAAAAAGCTCCCGAAGGAGCTCTATTAAATCATGTGATTAGCTAAAATTACATCAGCTTCACACCTTGCTGGCCAGCCGGAGTGACTTTGAAGATTTCGACTTCAAAGGTGATATTTTTACCTGCAAGCGGATGATTAAAGTCCACTTCGGTAATATCATCATTTACGGATCTTACTACGCCATACAAAGTCGATTTGGCCTTGTCTTCAAACTCGATCATGTGACCTTCGATCGGACGTTCGCCGAATTTCACCGTATCAAATTTTTGGACATTTTCAGGATTCCACGGACCAAAAGCTTCTTCGGGTGGAAGGCTGACGGTACGACGGTCACCAGCACGCAAGCCCATTAAGGCTTTTTCAAAACCTGGTAATAGGTTGCCATCACCAATGGTCAGGCTTACCGGTTCTTCACGGCTACGGGTATTGTCAATTTCTACGCCACTTTCGATCGCGACAGAAAAATGAAGCTCGACTTTAGAGCCGTCTTCAACACGAGTTTCCTCGTTAGGATTAATAAAATCAGTCATGTTGCGCCTGTGCACGTTGAATTCGGTGTTTTTCCAGGAAAAACGTATCAATCAGCAGCAGAATCGTACCTAAAGTAATGGCACTATCCGCAATATTAAAAGCAGGGAAGTGGCTGTTCTGATAATAGACATGAATAAAGTCAACCACATAACCTAAAGAAATGCGATCAATCAGGTTACCAATAGCACCACCCAGAATCAGGGCAACTGCTAGTGGCAAGACTTTCATGCTCTTTGGCATACGCATCAGCCAGAACACGAAAACCACAGACACTAAACCTGCAAGTGAGGTAAAGAAATAACGTTGCCAGCCACCGGCATCGGACAAGAAACTAAAGGCAGCGCCATAGTTATGTAATAGTGTCCAATTTAAAAAGGGCAGGACGGGCACCGGATCTGCATATTCCAGATGTGTTACCGCAATCCATTTGGTCCATTGATCTAGAATGATCGCCAGAATAGCCAGTCCGATCCACCACAAATTGTGAGGATAGAACTGGAACAGACCCTTTTTCTGCTGTGGGTTAGGCATATTTTCTCTCTTCACCTTGGCCGCTCGGGAGGTTAATGATACAACGACCGCATAGTCCTGGATGTGAGGCATGTGTATTCACATCAGGAAGCACATGCCAGCAGCGTACACATTTCTCGCCATCTGCCGCAGATACTTTTACGCGTAGGCCTTCAAGTTCAGCGTCATTGCCTTGAGCAGCATCAAACGGATTCACGATTACCTGAGAAGTGATCAGAACGAAACGCAGCTCATCACCCAGACGGTCTAGAACAGCTTTCAGTTCATCATTGGCCCACAGCTCAACTTTGGCAGACAG
This sequence comes from Acinetobacter sp. UBA1496, assembly GCF_002324975.1. Taxonomy (NCBI): domain Bacteria; kingdom Pseudomonadati; phylum Pseudomonadota; class Gammaproteobacteria; order Moraxellales; family Moraxellaceae; genus Acinetobacter; species Acinetobacter sp. UBA1496. The sequence continues at coordinate 6,305 of NZ_DCRI01000086.1, forward strand.
GTTTGAACCCACTAGTTTCTCGTTACGCGCATTTTCAATGTGCTTGTTGACCGCAGATTTGACTGCAATCAGGGTTTGCCAGTCTGCTTCAGACAACAGGTTTTCTTGTGCTGAAACTGGAATATCGTACCATTCAGCAGTGAACACATATTTCTCGCTTTGACCTGGAATTAGTGGCCATGCTTCTTGAGCGGTGAAGCTCAGGATTGGTGCCATCCAGCGTACAAAGGCTTGTACCAGATGATATAGCGCAGTTTGCGCAGAATGACGTGCCTGCGAGTCTGCTTTAGTGGTGTACTGGCGGTCTTTGATGATGTCTAAGTAGAAACCACCGAGGTCGTTAATGCAGAAATTGGTCAAGGCATTGGTCACGATATGGAAGTTCATATCTTCATATGCTTTCTTGATGGTTTCCTGTACATCATTGGCGCGTTGCAGGATGTATTGATCCAGTGCAATCAGTTGATCTACAGGTAGGGCATCAGTTGCCGGGTTGAAGCCATTCAGGTTTGCCAGCAAGAAACGCAGGGTATTACGGATACGACGATAACCATCTGATGCACGGTTAAAGATTTCTTTACCTGCGGTCATTTCATAACGGTAATCTGCTGAAGCGATCCAGAAACGCAGGCCGTCTGCACCCATGTTCTTGATAATGTCTTGCGGAGTAATGATATTACCCAGCGATTTCGACATCTTGCGGCCTTTCTCATCAACCACGAAACCGTGAGTCAGCAAGCCTTTGTATGGCGCACGTTGATTAATCGCCATAGAGGTCAATAATGAAGACTGGAACCAGCCACGGTGTTGGTCAGAACCTTCAAGATATAAATCAGCCGGATCAGTTAATTCTTCACGGTCACGCAGCACTGCATAGTGGGTTGTACCAGAGTCAAACCATACGTCTAAAGTATCGCGAACTGCATTGTACTGCTCAGCATCATCACCGATGAAGTCTTTGGCTTCACGGTTATACCAGGCATCAATACCTTCCTGTTCGATCAGTTTCGCGACTTCTTCGATCAGTTCAGGTGTACGAGGATGCAGCTCATTGGTGTCTTTATGCACGAAGAATGGAATTGGCACGCCCCAGGTACGTTGACGTGAGATACACCAGTCTGGACGGCCTTCGATCATCGCCTGAATACGGTTTTTACCCCAATCCGGTACGAAGCTGATGTCATTTTCAATGGCATTCAATGCGCCTTGACGTAGACCTTTCTCATCCATGCTGATGAACCATTGTGGGGTCGCACGGAAGATAATCGGAGTTTTATGACGCCAGCAGTGCGGGTAGCTATGCTTAATAGGCTTATGCGCCCATAGCTTGTTAGCTTCGCCAAGTGCCGCAATAATTTGTGGATTGGCCTTGTAGATATGTTCGCCTGCGAATAGTGGTGAAGTCGGTAAATACACACCATTACCGCCCACCGGATTATCTACTTTCAGGTTATACAGCAGACCAACTTTATAGTCGTCCACACCATGGCCAGGCGCAGTATGTACAGCACCGGTACCACTGGTTGCAATAACGTGTTCACCCAAAATGACCGGCACTTGACGCTCAGCAATTAAAGGATGTTGCAGTACCAGATTTTCAAGTTTCGCACCGGCAAAATCGGCAATCACTTCAACCGCGTTAAAACCATAACGTTCAGTTGCAGATTCAACCAGATCTTTGGCCAGGATAAAGTTTTGTGCCGCTTTATCTTCACCACGTGCAACGACCAGCTGGTATTCAATTTCAGCATGTAGGGCAACCGCCTGGTTCGCAGGCAGGGTCCAAGGCGTAGTCGTCCAGATCACGATATCAGTTGAGTCTTTAACTTCAACACCTAAACGTGCAGACAGATCCGCCAGATCAACCACGGTGAAACCCACGTCGATTGCATCTGATTTTTTATCTTCATATTCAACTTCAGCTTCAGCCAATGCTGAACCACAGTCCAGACACCAGTTCACCGGTTTAAGACCTGGCTGGATATGGCCATTTTTCGCGATTTCACCGAGTGAACGTACAATGTTGGCTTCCTGCTTGAAGTTCATGGTGAGGTAAGGATTGCTCCAGTCGCCAAACACACCCATACGGATGAAGTCTTTTTTCTGTAGCTCAACCTGGCTCAATGCATATTCGCGGCAAGCTTTACGGAAAGTAGGCGCATCCACTTTAACGCCGACCTTACCGACTTTTTCTTCAACTTTGAGCTCAATTGGAAGACCGTGACAATCCCAGCCTGGCACATAAGGCGCATCAAAACCGTCCATGATGCGGCTTTTAATGATGATGTCTTTAAGTACCTTGTTGACTGCATGACCTAGGTGAATCTGGCCATTGGCATATGGAGGGCCGTCATGAAGCACGTATTTTTTCTTGCCAATTCGCGATGCACGAATCTGCTGATAAATGTCATCGGCATACCACTCTTCTAACCATTTCGCTTCACGTACTGCCAGATTTGCTTTCATTGCAAAGTCAGTACCTGGGAGGTTCAGCGTGGCTTTATAATCCACTGCATTTTCAGGAGTTTGCTTATCGCTCATGCAAGTTGTCTTCCAATTTAATCAGTCATTAGACTGACACGTTTTACAATAAAAATACGGGACATTAAAAGGGAAATGTGGGGTGTTTTCGACGAAAGTCAAGCAGTTTCTCAACATCATCATCAATTCCGGCCTTTAACGCTTCAAGCGAAGGATAATCTTTTTCGCCATGCAGATAATTCAAGAAGGTTACCCGCATTAACAGGCCATACAGATTAGCAGAAACATCAGGAAAATGTACTTCTAATCGCCATTCCGGATGAGTTTGTTTGATCGCAGGGCGGGTACCCACATGACCGGCACCAAACAGGCTGCCCTGATCATAGCCGGCAATACCCGGCTGTTCAGGATTTTCCTGCTGAACCTTGGCGCTGAGTGATCCGGTTTCACAGACGACTTCAACCCCATAAATGCCCTGCAGGCAGGGTTTATGCCGGTTCAGCCGGACATTAATGGTCGGGAAATCAATGGTACGGCCAATCTGGTCGCCGTATTGCACCCGGCCGGTAATACTATAAGGACGTCCCAGTAATTTGGCTGCCAGAGCGAGGTCACCCGCTTGCAGGGTCTGACGGATACGGGTAGAACTGACCCGTTCACCATCCAAGGCAATGGTATGCAGATTGGTGACCTTAAATCCGTAATCTCGCAGGAATTCACTATTGCCCTGACGGTTTTTACCAAAGTGAAAATCATCCCCCAAGACCAGATGTGCTGCATTCAGTTTATCTTTCAGAATGTCGGCAAAGGCTTCGGCACTCAGGCTTCGGAAATGATGATCAAACTTGGCGACCGCAATATAGTCCACACCCAGTTCGCTTAGATATTCTACCTTTTCACGCAATGAGGAAATACGCGGCGGTGCTTCATAACCTTTAAAAAATTCAAGCGGTTGTGGTTCGAAGATCATCACAACAGTTTTCAGTTGCTCAGCTTCTGCAACAGCTTTTAACTGTTTGATCATGGCCTGATGACCCAGATGCACGCCGTCAAAATTACCAATCGTAACGGCGGTTTTTGGCAATTCAGAATGTGACGCTAAAGCATTGAGACGGAGCAGCTGCATAGGCGAAATCAGGGAATTGAAAAATAGGAAAGGCTATATATTGCCATAATCTCAACGATTCGTCTTGCTGTTGTGTTTTTATGCAAAAAAATTATTGAAAAATCACCAAACACATCAAGAAGAAAGTGTGCCATCCAAGAATCTTTTGCTGTTATTTAAGCATGAGATCTGCAAAACAGAAATCTAAAAACCCGCTTTTCATTGCCTGGATTTTGCTTTCTAATGTCACGGTTTTCTCAGTCTCGGGTAGTTTGCATGTCAGATTCGGCGCTCATTATGGCATTGGCCAGTGAATCCAAAGGTTTGTTCGAAGCAGAAGGTGTGGAAGTCCACTATAGTGGCATCGGCAAGGTGAATGCTGCTTTTAAGGCTTTTGAAGTGATTCAGAAAACTCGCTGTAAAACCCTGATTAATCTCGGCACCGCAGGCAGTTCCCATTTCAAGGCGCATGAACTGGTTGAAGTTAAGCGTTTTGTGCAACGTGATATGGATGTTTCACCACTAGGATTTGAAGTTGGTATTACCCCGATGGATGATCATTTGCCAGGCGCAATTGATCTGGAACCGTTCTTTGCCCATTTACCGAAAGGGACTTGTGGAACAGGGGATAGCTTTGAAACAGGCTTGCCAAAAGTGGCTTGTCAGCTGGTCGATATGGAAGGCTATGCGCTGGCCAAGGTATGCAGAAAATTGGATGTGCGCTTGATTTCAGTCAAATATATTACTGACGGTGCGGATGATAGCGCTCACTTGGACTGGGAAGAGAATCTGCTGCTAGGTGCGCAAAAATTATTGAATTTATATCAAACGTTAAAATAATAATAAAGGGTGAGAGAAGGGGTCGGCGACCATAAAATTTATGGCCGTATGCCAAATGATTTTTGCGTTGACCTATTTTTCTTGTGTACGCGGAAGTACGCCGTACAGCATCATATGTACAGTATGCTGGATAATCCGTTGTTGCATGCTCCGGTTACGCAAGGTCTTGCCTGTTACCATTTCCATCTGGGTCGCGAAATCTGCATAGTTCTGGGTCACGGCCCAGATATTCAGAATCAGCAGTTCAGGATCGATATCTTTAGAAATTTTGCCTTGTTCCTGCCAGTTTGAAATCACTTTGGCTTTACGCTTGACCAGTTTTTTCAATGGACCTTTTAAGATTTCTAAAATGTGCGGCGCACCCTGAATCACTTCCAGAGCGAACAGGCGTGAAGCTTTAGGCTGGGTACGCGATACTTCAATTTTTTGCATCAAATAATTGGTAATCGCTTCTTCAGGCTCAAGATCGGCTTCTAGCATTTGTAAAGGTGCCAGCCATTTTTGTAGAACGGTCGTTAAAACCTCTACATAGAGCGCCTCTTTATTTTCGTAATAATAGAAAATATTCGACTTATGCATTTCTGCAATTTGCGCGATCTCATCTAAACTCGCCCCATTAAAACCGTATAGGGAAAAAACATCGAGTGCAGCATTCAGCAGCTGGTTGCGTTTTTGAGTACTCTTTTTTTGTTCCATCAGCAAATATTAAAAACAATTAAAAAAGGGAATTTTTAATTGTACGTCAAATCATCAGATTTGTGCATCAAGTCAGGTGCTAATTTTATGAATAATGATGATTTATTCTTTAGATTAAAGATACAATTAGTATCGGTTTAAGGCGCAAGAATTAAAAACCAAGCTTTTGAAAAGGTTGATGATTTTTTAAGTACTAATTATTACCTTAAAGCATCATCAAGTTAAAATAAAATTAATGAATTAAGTTGAAATTTTGCCAATTGCTGAATAAATAATCAGTGAGGCAGATATTTTCTTGATTCGAAATAAGGAATCCAGAATAAACAGTTATTCCAGATTCCCTCACATTTCAGGTTGCTAAAACCGCATTCAGAACCTGCTGTTCAAGTTCGGCGAATTTCACATTCTTTTGTCGCGGACGTGGCAGATCAACTTTAAACTCTTTGGCAATATGGCCTTTATCCAGCAGGATAATCCGGTCTGCCAGTTGTACGGCTTCACTCACGTCGTGGGTGACCAGAATCGAAGTAAAGCCCTGTTCAGTCCATAATTTTTCAATCAGGTTCTGCATATCCAGACGGGTCAGGGCATCCAGCGCACCGAGTGGTTCATCCAGCAGTAAAATACGTGGCTTATGTGACAAGGCACGTGCCAGAGCTGTACGTTGACGCTGACCACCAGATAGTTGTGAAGGCCAAAGCCCAGCTTTTTCTTTTAAGCCGACTTTCTCCAGCATTTGTGAAGCATTGCCATGCTGGTCTTTTGGTAAGCCAAGTTGTACGTTCTGTTCGATGCTGCGCCATGGCAATAGACGCGGATCCTGGAACATCACGCGGATATCATCAGCGGTAATACCTTCACGAATATGACGCGCATACTTGAATTTAATTTCACCGTAACTCTGTTTTTCAAGATCGGCAATCAGACGGAGCAGGGTACTTTTACCACAGCCACTACGTCCAACAATCGCCAGAAATTCACCCGGCTGAATATGCAGGTCCAGATCTTCCAGTACCTTCACCGAGCCATAGAACTTGTGCAGCTGTTCAATAATGATTTCGGCACCGGCAACTGCATTGGGATTGATATCGGTTGCAGCAGGCTCCTGCACTGCAGTCGGATCATTGGCAAGACGCCCTAAGCTGAGATCAGTCATCACATGCTCCTCAATATTTTTTCAATTATTTTTGATAGCCAGCATGCCAGCGCAGCAGGAATCGTTCTAAGGCCACGGCCAGGACATCTGCCAGTTTACCGAGCAGGGCATACAGTAAAATACCCACCAGTACGACATCGGTTTGCAGGAATTCACGCGCGTTCATGGTCATATAACCGATGCCGGACTGGGCAGAAATCGTTTCCGCCACAATCAGCAGTACCCAGACCAGACCGAGTGAAAAACGCAGACCGACCAGAATTGAAGGCATTGCCCCTGGCAGGATAATTTCTTTATAAAGCTGCCAGCGGGTCAGGCCATAGCTTTTACCCATCTCGATTAGCTGGGGATCGACTGAACGAATTCCATGATAGGTATTGATATAGATTGGGAAGAACACACCAATGGCCACCAGAAACAGCTTGGCTGATTCATCAATCCCGAACCATAAGATGACTAGGGGAATGAGTGCCAGTGCAGGAATATTGCGGATCATCTGCAAGGTGGTGTCGAGCAGGGTAGAGGCAGTTTTGGATGAACCATTTAACAGACCCAGCAATAGGCCCAAACCACCACCTACCAATAATCCGCTGATGGCACGTCCTGCACTGACTTGCACATGCGTCCACAGCTCACCGCTGAGCAATAAATTCCAGAAGGCTAAAACCACGGCACTCGGTGCAGGCAGAATCCGGCTTTCCAGCAGGCCTGTGCTAGAGGCAATTTGCCAAACTGCAATCAAGAAAATTGGAACCAGCCAGGGCAGCAGATGCTGCCCCAGAATTGTTCCACGTGAAACCTGCTTTGGGGTCAGGGTTTCAACGGAAACGACTTTTGACATTAAGCAGACTCCTTAATTTTCTCAGCCTGCTTGTTCTCGTCAGGTGTGTAGTTGTTCGCCACAATTTCACCAAATGGACCGGTCAAGTTCGGTTGAGTGAGTTTTTTCTGGGTTTCCAGTGGAAGTAACGGGAACACCAGTTCGGCAAAACGGATGGATTCTTCCAGATGCGGATAGCCTGAGAAAATAAAGGTGCTGATCCCCAGATCGGCATATTCCTGAATACGTGCAGCGACAGTTTCCGGATCGCCGACCAGTGCTGTGCCTGCACCACCACGAACCAGACCTACACCTGCCCACAGGTTTGGAGACACTTCGAGTTTACTGCGGTCGCCATTGTGCAGTTCTGCCATACGGCGCTGACCGACCGAGTCCATGGATTTGAACTTGGCTTGGGCTGCAGCAATAGTGGCATCATCCACATATTGAATCAGTTCTTCAGCTGCGGCCCAGGCCTGCTCATTGCTTTCGCGTACGATCACGTGTAAACGGATCCCGTAATTCAGTTCACGACCTTTAGCTGCGGCCTTGGCTTTTACCACAGCAATTTTTTCTTTGACTGCTGCCGGTGGCTCCCCCCAGGTCAGGTAAGTGTCGACCTGATCCGTGGCCAGTTCAATGGCATCATCCGATGAACCGCCAAACCATAAAGGCGGATGTGGCTGCTGGATTGGTGGATACAGCAATTTTGCCTCGTCGACACTTAAGCGTTCGCCATGGAAGCTAAAGCTTTCACCGGTATGTGAGCGTTTTAAAATTTCACGCCAGATGGTGGTGTATTCGGTCGCCGTTTTATAGCGGGTTGTGTGATCTTCATAGACGCCGTCACCTTTTAGTTCCTGTTCATCACCGCCAGTCACCAGATTCAGCAGCACCCGGCCATTGGACAAGCGGTCAAAGGTCGCGGCCATACGTGCAGCCAGTGCCGGAGTGGTCACGCCTGGACGCAGCGCCACCAGGAATTTTAATTTTTTGGTCGCATCAATCAGGCTGGCTGCGGTTAACCATGGATCTTCACAAGAACGGCCAGTCGGAATTAGCACCCCTTCATAACCTAAGTTATCTACCGCAACGGCAATCTGCTTCATGTAGGTATGATCTACAACACGTGCGCCCTTGCTGGTGCCTAAGTAACGACTGTCGCCATGAGTGGGGATAAACCAGAAAATTTTCATGTGATATTCCTTAAATTAAATCATCTTGTTTGTTCATCAATGTGTGGCTGCTGGTGACCAGATCTGTTGCTGGACGCTGATGGTTTTGGGAATCAGTTGAACCTGCTGGAAGAGATCGGCAATATTCTGTTGGGCTTTTATCACTTCCGGAGTTAAAGGTTGAACCGGCGAAGGTTTAAGACGACGCTCAAATGCAATCTTCGCCACCTCTGGTTTCAGACCGGTACTTTTCTGATAAATATCTAGAGCTACAGCCTGGTTTTTAAGAATCCACTGGTCAGAGGCATTTAAAGCCTGGATAAACTTGCTGGGACTATCCGGATGCTTCTGAATAAATTCGGGATTGCCGATGTAAAAGGAATAGGTTTGCGGAAAATCACTGGATTCAATCAGTACCTTAACCTGGCTGTCGAACTCGGCTGCACCCAGGAAGGGATCCCAGATTGCCCAGGCATCAATAGCTTTTTTGTCAAAAGCGGCACGTGCATCCGCAGGGGGAAGCCAAATGGCTTGAATCTCTGACCAGCTTAAGCCGGCTTTTTCCAGAGTTTTGGCCAGAAGTTCATGGGCACTTGAACCTTTCTGCACCGCGATCCGTTTTCCTTTCAACTGTTGAATCGTCTGGATGTCACTGTCTTTCGGCACGACCACGGCTAAAGAGTTTCCAGCCACTTTTTCAAAGGCCACGTAACTCAGGGCTTTATCTGCAGCCTGTGCAAAAATGGGTGGGGTATTCCCTACATAGCCATAATCCACCGCACCGACTGCCAGTGCTTCCAGCATTTGTGGACCCGCCGGAAACTCTTTCCACTCAATTTTGGCATTAGGAAATTGTTGTTCTAACAGCTTTTCATCGCGTGCTACCAGCAGATTCAAGGCTGATTTCTGAAAGCCAATCGCAATGGTTTTAACTTGTTGCACCGACGTAGTTTCTGCGGCAGCCGTTTGTTGTGGTTCCTGTTTCTGGCAGCCAGTCAGACTAAAGCTCAATAACGCTAAACTGATGTAAGAAACTGTTTTTAAATGACTCATCTTTATTCTCGAATTATTCTGCTGTTATTTAATAATTGCTGCATCAATATTCAGCTTTTGTGGAATCAGCTGCTGCGCATAAAATGCATCGGCGACTTGTTGCTGTTTTTGAATCACGTCAGTGCTGAGAGGTTTAACGCCAAAGCCCATGCGTGAAATAGAGGTTTTCAAGACATCGACGGCCAGACCTGTCGGTTTTTCCAGAAGTTTGGCTGCTTCATCCTGATGAGCAGAGACCCACTCAGTGGTCAGATTGAGTTCATTCACGACAGCTTCAATAATCTGTGGGTTGGCTTCAGCAAACTTGCGATCTGCCAGATAGAACTGATGGTTACTGACAATGTTCTCCCCCGTGGCGATGACACGCGCACCAATCTGATGTTCTGCTGCAGCGAAGAATGGGTCCCAGATCACCCAGGCATCGACAGCACCGCGTTCAAAAGCGGCACGGGCATCAGAAGGTGGCAGGTAAACCACTTCAATATCGCTGAGTTTCAGATTATTAGCTTCAAGGACTTTGAGTAGTAAGTAATGAACATTTGAGCCTTTATTTAAGGCAACACGTTTACCTTTAAGATCCTGAACTGACTGGATATTGGAATCTTTTTGTACGATTAGCGCTTCAGCTTTCGGTGCTTCTGGCTGGTTGGCCACATAGACCAGATTTGAGTTCGCTGCTTGAGCAAAGATCGGTGGCGCTTCACCGGCTTCACCAAAGGATACGCTGCCGACATTCAAGCCTTCAAGTAACTGAGGACCAGCCGGGAATTCAACCCATTTCACATTCACGCCTTGTTCTTTTAATGACGTTTCTAAGGTGCCACGTTCTTTTAAGATCGGCAGTACACCATATTTCTGGAAACCAATATTCAGGGTCACGGCTTCCTTTTTTTTGCCACAGCCAGAAAGCATCATCACGCCAGCCACCGCAGCACTGAGGACCGCAGTTTTTGTGAATAATTGAATGTGTGATTGGCGCATGAATCAGAACTCCTGAAAATTTAGAAATGTGAAATGAAGAACTTAGGCATACGCTAAAGCTTTTTACTTTTCTAAAAAAATAACTATTCAGGGATTTCTAATGAAGAAAAAAGATAAATAAAAAAGTGCAAAACTTATGCAGGAAAGTGATTTACACATTAATTTAGGAAAAAAGAATTATTTATATAAGATAATGAAATATAAAATTATTTATTCTAAATAAAGTGGCCAGATATGCTTATTAGAAAATCAGCAATAAGATTTTTATACTGAATGCAGGTTTTATGAATATCGTTATCTAAAATAAAGATATGAGAGCGCATAAAAAAAGTCACTTTAAAGTGACTTTTTGCAGACAATTGAATTGCGCTGATAATTATAAAAAGCCTGTCGGGCATCGGGTAGATCATCCACTGATGCCGGTTCAAAGCCCTGTTCCAGAAACCAGTGTGCAGTACGGGTCGTTAAAATAAACAGTTGCTGAATGCCCAGACTTTTGGCCTTATCTTCCAGATAATGCAGGATCTGGCTACCGCGGTTGGATTGACGGTAACTCGGATCTACTGCAACACAGGCTATTTCTGCAGAACGCAGTTCATTGCCCGTAGTTGGAATCGGATACAGGGCAGCACAAGCCAGAATCATGCCGTCACGCTCAATTACGGCGAACTGGTCAATTTCATTTTCCAGACGCTCCCGCGAACGGTAAACCAGAATGCCTTCTTCTTCCAAGGGGCGAAGTAAGCGGATTAGGCCACCGACATCCTGAATGTCGGCCATGCGCACTTCTTCATAATGCGCATCGGTGATCATGGTGCCAGAACCATCCCGGGTGAACAGTTCTTCCAGCAAGGCGCCGTCATAAGTATACGAAATCAGATGAACGCGATTGACGCCATTTCGGGAAGCTTCCTGAGCGGCCTTGAGCTGGAGCCGAATTTCAATATCCTGTTCATCAGAAAGAATATAGTCATCCAGTTGTTGTGGGGTTACTTCCCGTTTTAACTGAGCCTTACTGTCGAGCAGACCATGCTGTCGACCCAAGATAATCAGTTTATCGGCTTTGAGGCGAGTCGCAGTTTTGGTGGCGACTTCTTCAGCCAGCAGATTGAACACTTCGCCTGTCGTTGAATAGCCGGTCGGACCCAGAATCACAATATTATGATTGTCCAGATGACGTTGAATCGCATCGGTATCAATCGCCCGAACTTCACCGGTTAACTGAAAATCCACCCCGTCACGGATACCATAAGGTTTGGCTGTCACAAAATTTCCTGAAACGGCATCAATGCGCGCACCATACATGGGTGAATTGGCCAGCCCCATCGACAGTAAGGCCTCAATCTGTAAACGGATCGATCCTACTGCATTCAGTACACAGCTTAAGGATTCACGAGTTGTGACCCGACGCTGCTGGTGGAAGGGGGTCTCGAAGCCACTCGCAGCCAGATTCTGGTTAATTTGCGGACGCGCGCCATGTACCAGAATCAGACGGATTCCTAAAGAATTGAGCAGGGCAATATCATGAATGATGTGCTGAAAGTTATCATGCGATACCGCTTCACCATCAAACATGATCACAAAGGTTTTATTGCGATGAGCATTGATATAAGGCGCAGAATGGCGAAACCAGTGCACGTATTGCAAGGTGTTGCTCGGTGAGGTTTCTGCTGCAGTCATAGCTGTGCCTATTTCAACATTTAAAGATCTAGCTTTGATTCTAATGAAAAAATACTGAAGTGGAAGTACAGATATAAAAAAACACCTAAAGCGAGCTTCAGGTGTCTGCTAGAAGGGCAGAAAAGGGAATGATTAGTTGATGATTCGAACAATCTTGTCGTTACGATCGTTGACTAGTACATAGTCACCATTGATTTTGTACCATTGCTGGTTTTTACCTGCTTTCGGCAAACGGCGTGCTTCATAGCCACTGACTTCAAAGCGACGGTTGTCATACTGGTTTGGCAGTTTTTGACCTACGCGCCAGTCACGGCTTGGGTTAACCCCACGGTTGTTATAACGACGGTCATCGCGGCGATCATCCCATTTTTTCGCATCTTTATGATCCCAGTGCGGTGCTGGTTTATGCGGTGCATAACGTGGATCATGATGCTGCGGTGCTGCCATTGCAGAAGTAGCAACCAGCGCACTAAGAGATAAGGCAATTGTAGTTAAAACTTTTTTCATGGCTCTCACCTAAAAATCTGTACATGTTTTCGATGAGATTAAATTAGCGAATAAGTGGATAGAAAGCGTGAGGCCAGTTTAGTGGAATTGTTAAATTCATGAAGGAATTTAGGAGATTAGCCACGATTAAAAGGAAAGCTCTAAAATAAGAAAAAGCCTAAAAAGGCTCATCCTAAACATCAAAAAGCCCAAACAAGGTTGGGCTTTGTATCAGGTTCTGAATCAGTCTCCGATAATCCGGACAATACTGTTATTTTCAGAGTTCACCAGAATGTAGTCATTGTTGACTTTGTACCATTGCTGCTTGCGGTCTGGTTTAGGCAGTTTATGGTCCTTATATTCGACCTTGTAGCCATTACTGCGATAATGCTGCGGCATGACATAGCCAGGCTGCCAGCGTAACTGTTGCAGACGTTTAACACCACGTTCTTCACGCATACGGCGTTTATCATACTCGTCTTGGTGATCGTCATGGAAATCACGCGCTTTCTTGGCCTGATGATGACCCGGACCCCGTTCCATACGCTGTTCATCATTGAAATGAGGGGCAGCGTTTGCAACATTTGCCAGCATGAATGCACTGCAGGACATCGCCAATGCTACCAGAACCTTTTTCATGTTGAACCCTCATTCAATTGTTCATTTTCTACAGTAACTAATGTACAGAAAAATTGCAGAGAAACTGTGAAGAACTGGCTGAAGTTTTATATCAATTACAGAGAAATTATGATTATGCCATGATTTTACATAAGCTTAGGATGCACTTCAGTCAGTTGACCAGTTATGCCCAGCCCCATTGGCATTTCAGCAAAACCGGGATCAAGATGCAAGCGCAATGTCCTGAATTGTGTATCAAAACCGTCTCAAATTAGTGGAAAAATATTCTTTTTATGCGCCAGATCTTGATTCGGTCATTGCAATTTTTCAGTTCCACTGTTCCGTTAAACCCTGTAAAGACTGAATGGCTTCAGCCACAGACTCTGCCTCGACTGCATCTTCTAAAGCCAAAATGAGGGCAGTTGATAACTGCAAGTTTTCAATACGACGAATAGTTTCAGTTTTACGTTTTTGGTCTGTCATTTAATTTTCCTTCGCTTTGATTTAACTTGAAAAGCATTATAAAAATTTTATATTAATTTGTAAAACCGAATAATTTTATATTATTGATTCATTAAAACGATTTATATCTGTTTTTTAAAGAATTTAAGGATAAAAAAAAAGCGCATTATCCGTAAATGCGCTCTTTCGGGATCTAATGAACAATCTTAATAGGCATAGTTCAGGTCAGTATAGTCACTTAGGGATTTCTGCACATGTGCCTGAATAAAGGTACGCACATCTTCCGCTGTCATTGCTTTGCCCTGATTGCTGATCACATGTTCAATTTCAGGCTGACCTTCAATTTTGATGCGATAGACAAAGTGTTTCGCCACCTGATAACGATCGTCTAGTTTTTCGATACCCGTCACATAATGATAGGAATGTTCAAAATTTAGATCGGTATGAGAAAAGACAAACTGATCAAATAGTTTCAGTTTTTGACCATTTTCGAGTGCCTGAATGTCATCGACAATGCTGGCATCAAACTTCATGCCGTATTTTTCAGAGATCGGCTGCTGATCGACCAGCAGAGAAACCATGCCATCTTCCAAAGTCGTCACGGTGATGTTGTTTAAGTCAGTCATGTTGCACTCAAATAAAAATCTGTTGGCGCTAGTATAGGGGAATTTGCAGCGAACTGAATAAAGACAGTATTGTAGAGATAACCTGAGTTCGATGAAA
>NZ_DCRI01000087.1:0-9941 GCF_002324975.1 Acinetobacter sp. UBA1496
ATTGATTTACAAAACCGTATTGTTGAAATCAACACAACGGTGAGTCAGGATCAAGTCATTGCCACTCTCAGTGAGCGTGGATTTACAGCTGATCCTGCTTAATCTCTGTTAGAGTAACAGTGGGAATTCCTTACCACTTTTACTCTCTCTTATTTTCCTCATCGTACAGATAAAACCTGTACTTGCTTGAAATAAAAGTAATCCCTGAATTCCCCCTAATCTTGGTTCGAGCTGATCTTCGCATATAGAACTCAGCATATCTAAATGATAGAGATCGTATATGAGTACCGAAATGACTGATACGCCACACTACAGTGAAACATTAGAGATTGAGGGGATGACATGTGCTTCTTGTGTAGGCCGTGTGGAAAAAGCTTTAAAATCTGTTGAGGGTGTTGAATCGGCTCATGTAAATCTGGCTACCGAAAAAGCAGTCATTTATGCGCATCAACCACTTGATCGCGCTACTTTAATTAAAGCCGTAGAAAAAGCAGGCTACGAAGTGGAAGCGCTGCAACCAATAGAGCTTACGATTGAGGGTATGTCATGTGCTTCTTGTGTAGGTCGAGTAGAAAAGGCCTTAAAATCTGTTGAGGGTGTGGAATCAGCTCATGTAAATCTGGCTACTGAAAAAGCGACTATTCAGGCAAGCTCATCTGTCACTCGTGACTCGTTAATTCAGGCTGTCACCAAAGCAGGGTTTGAAGCAAAGTCAGTTCATCAAACTACGGAAAGCTTTCAAGATAAAAAAAATATTGAATTAGAAAAACTTAAAAAAGATTTAATTTTGTCAGTCTTATTGACTCTACCCGTTTTTATTTTAGAAATGGGATCACACCTGATTCCCGCCTTTCATACGTTTATGATGGATAACATTGGCCAACAAAATAGCTGGTTAATGCAATTTTTCTTGACCACAGTAGCATTAATTTTTCCAGGCCGACGCTTCTTTAAAAAGGGCATCCCAAGTTTATTCCGCTTAGCACCAGACATGAATTCCTTGGTGGCTGTAGGAACATTGGCTGCTTATCTTTATTCAGTGGTTGCTACTTTCTTTCCAAGTGTCCTGCCACAAGGCACGGTCAATGTTTATTATGAAGCTGCAGCGGTTATTATCACTTTAATTCTATTAGGTAGATTTTTTGAAGCCAAGGCAAAAGGCCGAACGTCTTTAGCAATTCAACATCTAGTTGGAATGCAGCCTAAAGTTGCCAGAATACAGCTCAATAATCAGGTGATAGAAGTTCCGATTGCCGAAGTTCAAACAGGAACGATTGTAGAGATTAGACCAGGCGAGCGTATCCCTGTCGATGGTGAAGTTATTCACGGCCAAAGTTTTATTGATGAATCCATGATTACTGGCGAGCCTATGCCCGTTGAAAAAACGATAGGCTCTACTGTGGTAGGAGGAACAATTAACCAAAGTGGCAGCTTAAATATCAAAGCCACCTCTGTTGGTAGTTCATCAGTGCTTTCTCAAATCATCCGAATGGTTGAACAGGCACAGGGTTCCAAGCTGCCTATTCAGGCATTGGTTGATAAAATTACCATGTGGTTTGTACCTGTAGTAATGGGTCTCTCTCTTTTAACTTTTATTACTTGGTTTATCTTCGGCCCTGAGCCAGCCCTAACGTTTAGCTTAGTTAATGCAGTTGCGGTACTCATTATTGCATGTCCTTGTGCAATGGGACTTGCAACGCCTACATCAATCATGGTGGGAACTGGGCGTGGTGCTGAAATGGGTGTTTTATTCCGTAAAGGGGAAGCTTTGCAGCTGCTCAAAGAAACTAAAGTGGTTGCTGTTGATAAAACAGGGACCCTGACTGAAGGGAAACCAATTTTAACCGATCTGCATGTCTTAGAAGGGTTTGAATACAATGCCGTACTTTCACTTATGGCAGCCGTTGAATCAAAGTCTGAGCATCCTATTGCTCGAGCAATTGTACAAGCCGCTATAGATAAGGAATTAATCCTGTCTCCTGTTGCTGATTTCAAGTCAGTCACGGGCTATGGAATAGAAGCAACGGTGTCTGAACATTTGGTTCATATTGGTGCAGATCGATATATGGAAAAACTAGGTTTGAATCCTAATGTTTTTTCTCAATTTTCGGATCGTTTGGGAGAAGAAGGAAAAACCCCTCTCTATGTTGCGATTGACCAGAAACTTGCTGCCATTATTGCTGTAGCAGATCCAATTAAAGAATCAACATTTGCTGCAATTGAAGCGTTACATCAGTTAGGTTTAAAGGTTGCCATGATTACAGGTGATAACCGTCATACAGCTCAAGCGATTGCAAAAAAACTAGGTATTGATGAGGTTATTGCAGAAGTCTTACCTGAAGGTAAAATAGAGGCCGTTAAAAAATTAAAAAATCAATATGGTAAACTCGCATATGTTGGAGATGGCATTAATGATGCCCCTGCACTTGCAGAAGCAGATATTGGTTTAGCAATAGGTACAGGTACAGACGTAGCTATTGAAGCTGCTGATGTGGTTCTGATGTCTGGCAACCTGAAAGGAGTGCCAAATGCTATCGCTTTAAGCAAAGCGACTATAACCAATATTCGTGAAAATTTATTTTGGGCATTTGTTTACAATGCAGCTCTGATTCCTATTGCAGCAGGTGTACTTTATCCGCAATTTGGACTGCTACTTTCTCCTGTATTTGCTGCTGGTGCAATGGCTCTCTCGTCAATATTTGTACTAGGAAATGCTTTACGATTAAAACGTTTTAAAGCCCCCCTTGCAATTATTTAACCATTTTTTATATACATTTAAAGTTTTGTTGGCTTTACTTTATATATTTGGAAATGGTCTAAGCCATGTTGGCTTTTATTAAATATCATACAGTTGATATTCTAATTATTTGAGAGGGATTAAGATGAAAAGAATTTTATTAATATGCTTTATAGGCATGTCATTTACCTATGCGAATGCTCATTCTGGGGGAACGAACTCACAGGGTTGTCATACCAACAGTAAAACTGGTGATTACCACTGTCATTAATAGGTGCGCACACAGTTTTTTTATTTAAAAGACTGTGCTTTAAAGTTATAAGTAGCGTTTAACTAAAGCTAAAAATTCATTTAGTTCTTTTTCCTTTATTTTCTCAGTATCACCGAGTACATGTTCTCTAAGATGAAGTTCTATTAACTCATTCATTAAGCCATTTATCGCACCTTTAATTGCTGCAACTTGCTGTAATACCTCAATACAAGAATTTTCAGAATTTAAAATATTCTGTTCAAGGGCATTAGTTTGACCTTGAATTCGTCTAATCCGATTTAAAATTTTTTTGTTCTGATTTAAGTGAGACATACTATTCAACCTCAAGAACATATACTATGGGGGAGTATTAATTGTGGTGCAATAAAATGTAATATCTAAATAATGTTAAAAGTGACCATTCGCATCAATTTGACGAAGGAAATCCTTTAGCACAAAAGAAAATTTTAATCGCAACCATCCTCACTGGTGTAATGATGGTGTTTGAAATTTTTGGAGGA
This sequence comes from Acinetobacter sp. UBA1496, assembly GCF_002324975.1. NCBI lineage: Bacteria > Pseudomonadati > Pseudomonadota > Gammaproteobacteria > Moraxellales > Moraxellaceae > Acinetobacter > Acinetobacter sp. UBA1496. The sequence goes on from NZ_DCRI01000087.1 coordinate 3,509, forward strand.
TGGTTCTTTAATTCCATGGCTTTATTGGCTGATGGATGGCATATGAGTTCTCATATGTTGGCATTGGGCTTAGCTTATTTTGCCTATAAAATGGCTCGAAAATATGCTCGTGATCAGAGATTCTGTTTCGGTACATGGAAGATAGAAATCTTAGCTGGATATTCGAGTGCCATTTTATTGATGGTTGTTGCTGTATTCATGGGTGTTCAATCGATAGAACGTTTATTCAATCCTGTGAATATTCACTACAACGAGGCAATTTCAATTGCGATTGTTGGCTTGATCGTTAATTTTATTTGTGCCTGGTTACTACGTGAAAATGGTCACCACCACCATCATCATCACTCTCATGATGACCATGACTTAAACCAGAAAGCCGCTTTTCTTCATGTAGTAGCAGATGCAGTAACTTCTGTATTAGCGATTATTGCACTTTTCGCAGGGAAGTATTTTGGATGGGATTTTTTAGATGCAATTCTAGGGATCGTAGGTGCAGTGCTTGTAGCACAATGGTCTTGGGGATTGATTAGAGAAACAGGTAAAACATTGCTTGATGCAGAGATGGAACATCCTGTAGTAAAGGAGATTCAGGAAGTTGTAGAGGAATTAGATAACCAAATTACGATTACTGATCTGCATGTCTGGAAAGTAGGTAGAAGTAAATTTTCATGTATTTTATCCCTAAATACAGTTAATGACTCCTTAACAGCAGAGGTAGTTCGTAAAGCTTTGTCAATTCATGAAGAGATTGTTCATATTTCTGTTGAAATTAACAAGAATTTCCATGTTGTTTAAATTAATATTTATTCCTTTTAAACTTTATCAGTCTATTTATGTAAATCTTAGATTAGAATTTGTTTGTTGTAGAGCGTCGGGGCGCCTCGGCAATTCTGCGTGTTGAAATAGAAAGGAAAATTCATTACTTTAAAGCGCAAAGCGTGTTGCAGATGCAGCTCTTATTCCGAGGAATTTTACACTGGTATCGCCCGCCGATAGAAACACCAGATCCGGCAGTCAGGACGTAAATAACCATTCCTCCAGTTTAAATAAAAAAACCTGCAGATTCGATGCAGGTTTTTTTTAGAGATAATCAATCGCGTCTTATTTGGCTTTACGCTCTTTCTCGATCAGGTAATTCACCACCTGAATGACTTTGGCATCATTACCCTGCACAATATATTTACCATTCACGGTCACTGCCGGAACACCACTTAACTGATACTGAGCAGCCAGATTTTTGGCTTGGGCAATTTTCGAAGTGATCGGGAAAGATTTATAAGTGCTGTTAAATTTCGCTTCAGGAATACCATAGCGGGTATAGAACTTGGCCAATTGCGCCTGTTCTAAAATTGGACGTTGCTTATCATGAATATCATGGAATAATTGTAAATGTGCTTTTTGACGCACACCCAATGCTTCAGACACATAATAAGCACGCGCTGCCTGCTCCCAGAGTGGATTCATTGCAGCCGGCGTACGTACAAAACGTACATCTTTTGGTAATTTTTTCAACCAGCCCTGCATATGTGGTTCAAGCGCGAAACAGTGACCACAGCCGTACCAGAAGAATTCACGTACCTCAATTCTGCCCGGTTTTTCGACTTTGACTGGTTTTGCAACCACCTGATAGTCCTGACCTGCCACAAAATTGGCCATAGCATTGCCTGAAAAGGCCAAAACAGATGCGGCAACAGCTCCTAAAAGGAATTTTTTCATTGGGATTATCGTCCTCTAAATCATTATGCTTAGTGTATGGGTTCACTATAAATCAATTATGCCGGTTCCGTTTTCATGCTGCGAACTTTTGTGCTATCAGAACCGCTACATTAAAGTATACGACTGATTTTAAGTCAGTTAATATGGCCATTCGACCGCTATGTGTTTTTAGATAATCACAAAAGTTAAACTTTGAGTAATAAAAACGGTTATAATTTCTACGATTAAAACGTAGTGGTCAAACCTACAGTAAATATTAGCTTCTTACTATTCTCTTCAGTAACAGCCGCGTGGCTATGATAATTGCTGGAATTTACAACATAGAACTGAGCAAAAAATGATTTATGAAAGGTTTATTAAATTAAATAAATTATTTATATAGTTAAAATTCACCTGATAAATCACTTTTTAATTTAAATTACTATGTTAATTATTTGTTAATTATTTCTAAATTTTTCTCTAAGAAACGGAGTCCCCCATCAGCAAAACTACTGGTTGAAAAAACTATAGTAAAAATAACTAAAATAATCTTCATGTACATATTATTGAATCTAATCATATCTTGGACCAAAAAAATCTTTACTTATAATAATGAGTAAATATATACATCCGAATGACGACAAAATTACAAACTTGTAATTTTGTTAAGGTTTGTTCTCAAAAAAATAAATTAATACTATTTTAAAAAAGATAAATCGTTGCTGAAAAAGCTAGATTGCAATCGAGTTAATTAATTATAAATCAAAAACTTATATTGTATAAAATTAGTAACTCTTTGCTTTCTGCACTTATTATTTAATCAACGTTTCACGATTTTCATAAGCTAAACTAAATATAGTCGCCAATTTCAATTGAGTTATTTCCCGGCTTTTAAATACCGATATACCGCTTGGCGACTAATTCCAAATGCCTGGCCTAATGCCATTTTTGAAGGGTACTTCCCTTCCTTCCAGTCTTGTCGCAAAGCTTCAGCCTGATCAGGTTTCAATTTATGTACCCGGCCTTTGTACTTCCCTTGAGAAGAGGCAAGTTTAATTCCTTCCTTTTGCCGCTCTAAAATGATCTCACGTTCAAACTGTGCAAAAGCACCCATCAGTTGCAGCATCAAATTATCCATCGGGGTGGATTGGGCCGTAAAAGTAATATTTTCTTTTACAAACTGGATGGCAATCCCTCGTTTGACCAGTTTATCCACTTCAGTCACCAAATCTTTTAAGCTTCGCGCAAAACGATCCATGGAATGTACTATCACCCGGTCTCCTTCCCGGACATAATTCAACATTTCCTGAAATTTCGGTCGGTCGGTATTTTTACCTGAAGCACGGTCAACAAAAATCCGGTCGACTTCAATTCCCTCAAGTTGACGTCCCGTATTTTGCTCGACCGAACTCACTCGCACATAGCCTACTTTTTGGCCTTTCACTTTTTACGCCCCAATTGGATAAAAATGAACAATTTCGTAAATTATAAATCTTTAATACCAAAGTTACATGTTACTTATGATTAAAAAACATTTAAATGGTACATGTTTTTAAAAACTTTTAAAATGTAATTTTAGGGTATACTCTAAATTTACATATTTAAATAACGAGTTTTTTCTCACTCATAAGAATTTGCAAGAATATATATACATTTATTGACATTAAGTAATTTAAATAAAATCAATATACGTATTTACATATATGTGGAAATACGTATATAAGTATATCTGAGTTTCTAATAGCAGTGTTAGTCAAAATGTTCTCGACCATAAAGATTTATCACAATCCTGAGTGTGGTACATCAAGGAATACCTTAGCTTTAATTCAAAATGCAGGAATTGAACCAATCGTTATTGAATATCTAATTACCCCACCTTCGAAAGCAGAATTAATTGAACTTATTCGTAGTGCTGGTTTAAGTGTTAGAGAAGCAATTCGTAAAAATGTACCTCCATATTCTGATTTAGAAATTGTTCGGGAAGATTGGTCTGATGAACAGCTTTTAAATTTTATGCTTCAACATCCTATTTTGATTAACCGCCCATTCGTTGTTACGGATTTAGGTACACGTTTGTGTCGTCCTTCTGAAGTTGTTTTGGATATTCTCCCTTTCCTCAGAAAGGCGCATTTAGCAAAGAAGATGGTGAAAAAATTATTGATGAAAATGGCCAAAGAATTAAATAGTACTTTCTCATCTCTTGAATGGAAAGAATGTGAAGGAGATTTATATGGATCAAGTTAATTTTTTTAAATGCTTATCAGATGAAACACGTCTCAATATAGTGACATTAATTGTTGAAAATAAAGAACTATGTGTATGTGATTTGACTGAAAAACTACAACTCAGTCAACCGAAAATTTCAAGACATTTAGCCCTTTTACGTGCTTCAGGGCTACTTCAAGATCGCAGACAAGGCCAATGGGTTTACTACAGTATCAATCCAAAATTGGCCAACTGGTGTTATGAAATTTTAGATATTTTGAAGACGGTTCAATCTCAATCAAAGCTGGATGATCAACACCCCCTTTCTGTAAATAGTTATTGTGAGTAATTCAATGAAATTTTTATTTTTATGTACTGGAAATAGCTGCCGTAGCATTTTGTCTGAAGTTTTGTTTAATAGCCGAGCACCAGAAGGTTGGAAAGCCTATAGCGCTGGGAGTAAGCCTTCAGGTCAAGTTCACCCGCTAACTTTAGAAACCCTTGAAAACTTAGGATTATCTACCGAAGGTTTATGGAGTAAAACGATTAATGATTGTGAACAATATCAACCTGATGTTGTGATCACAGTATGTGATTCTGCTGCTCAAGAAGCATGTCCACTTTATTTGGGTGGAGCAATCAAGGCACATTGGGGCTTGGCTGATCCTTCACACTTAGACGTGAATAAAGAAGAAAAAATGAAAGCCTTTATGAGCACTGTTGAACATATCAATCGTCGCTTAGATGCTTTATTTAAACTTAATGTAGATAAACTATCTCGCTCAGAATTGATTGCAGCAATTAATCAAATTTCGAACGTTGAGTAAGTGAAATGTCTGAAAAACGCTTATCTTTTTTAGATCGCAACCTGACGCTATGGATTTTTATTGCCATGGCCTTAGGCATTGCCATCGGAAACTTCTTTCCTCAGGCTTCTGTCGCACTCGATAAATTAAGCATTGATTCAGTGAATATTCCAATCGCGATTGGTCTTATTCTAATGATGTATCCACCACTGGCAAAAGTGAACTATGCGACTTTGCCACAAGTGTTTAAGGATAAGAAAACCCTTACTTTGTCCTTAGTACAAAACTGGCTGATCGCGCCAGTACTCATGTTTGCCCTGGCAATCATATTTTTACATAGTTATCCAGAATATATGACCGGTGTCATCCTGATTGGTCTTGCTCGATGTATTGCCATGGTTCTGGTGTGGAATGGCTTGGCCTGTGGTGATAATCAATATGTTGCAGCATTAGTTGCCTTTAACAGCATCTTCCAGATTCTATTTTTCAGTACCTATGCCTGGTTATTCCTGACCTTCCTTCCACCCTATTTTGGTGTCGCTTCGCAGGTCATTAATGTCGATTTCTGGACCATCACCCATGCTGTTCTGGTTTATCTTGGTATTCCGTTCTTATTAGGTTTCTTAACGCGATGGATTTTGGTGAAACAGAAAGGCGTGGAATGGTATGAAACCAAGTTCATTCCGAAAATCAGTCCGCTGAGTTTAATGGCTTTGCTGTTCACCATTCTGGCCATGTTTAGCCTAAAAGGCGGTGATGTCGTGAGTCTTCCGCTTGAAGTTTTACGCATCGCGATTCCTTTAACCATTTACTTCGTTTTAATGTTCTTCATCAGCTTCTTTATGAGTAAATGGATGGGCAATGACTATCCTAAGACCACAGCAATTGCATTTACCGCAGCGGGGAATAATTTTGAATTATCACTTGCAGTAGCGATTGCAACTTTTGGTATCGCTTCGCCTGTTGCTTTTACCACGATTATTGGCCCACTGGTCGAAGTTCCTGTGTTGATTGCCTTGGTGAGTGTTTCACTCTGGCTGAGAAAGAAAGTTTTTAAAGAGGCCTAACTCTATGAATCTCCCAAATGTAGATCTAAATCTTCTTGAGCAACCCACCTTTGAAAAAGTTCAAGCCAAAGAACTTGCTCATCCTCCGCGAATTTTGCTGCTGTATGGCTCTAATCGAGAACGTTCTTACAGTCGCCTTGCAGTTCTTGAAGCCGGTCGAATCCTTGAGCATTTTGGGGCGGAAATAAAAATCTTTCATCCTAAAGGGCTTCCTTTACCAGAAGATGCGGATACTGAGCATCCAAAAGTAAAAGAACTGCATGAGCTTTTAGCATGGTCAGAAGGCATGGTCTGGTGTTCACCTGAACGCCATGGTTCTATGAGTTCAATCTTTAAATCTCAAATCGACTGGATTCCACTGGCAGGAGGGGCAATCCGTGCTACCCAAGGTAAAACTCTTGCCTTGATGCAAGTCAGTGGCGGATCACAGTCATTTAACAGCCTGAACCAGATGCGTATTTTGGGGCGGTGGATGCGGATGATCACCATTCCAAATCAGTCTTCAGTTCCAAAAGCTTTTTTGGAGTTTGAAGAAGATGGACGAATGAAACCTTCGGCTTTCTATGACCGGATTGTGGATGTGATGGAAGAGTTATTTAAGTTCACCCTACTGACTCGTGGACAAAGCAAATACCTGACAGATCGTTATTCTGAACGCAA
>NZ_DCRI01000088.1:0-6504 GCF_002324975.1 Acinetobacter sp. UBA1496
TTCGATGCTTGTATCAATCATCATGATGAAAATTTTGCAGAACAATTACAACAAGCAGTTCCCAACGGTATTGATATTTATTATGAGAATGTAGGGGGTAAAGTGTTTGATGCGGTATGGCCATTGCTTAACTCTGCGGCACGTGTACCGGTGTGTGGTGTGGTTTCCCAGTATAACGCTACCGAGCAAGCACAAGGGCCAGACCGTTTACCGGGCTTTATTTCCACCCTTTTAAAAAAGCGTATTCGCATGCAAGGCTTTATTATTTTTGATGACTATGGCAGTCAGTATCCGGAATTCTATCAGCAAATGTCTGAATGGTTGAAAGACGGAAAAATCAAATATAAAGAGCATATGGTGCAAGGTTTAGATAACACGATCAATGCTTTCAATGGTATGTTGAAAGGCGAAAACTTTGGCAAAGTCGTTGTAAAAATTTAAAAAAATAGGAATTATCATGATTACACTACATCATTTAGATCAGTCACGTTCTTTTCGCATTTTGTGGTTACTTGAAGAAATCAAGCAGCCTTATGAGCTGAAACGCTATTATCGTGACTCAAACACGCATTTGGCCCCTGACTCTTTAAAAACCATCCATCCTTTAGGGAAATCTCCAGTATTGGAATGGGATGGCAAAGTTATTGCAGAGTCAGGCGCAATCATTGAGTTATTAATTCAGAAACTTGCGCCGCATTTAGCACCAGATATGGATGAACCTACCTATGTCGATTATCTACAGTGGATTCATTTCTCAGAAAGCTCGGCCATGCTGCCATTTTTGTTAAAAACGTTTAATGCGATAGAAACCAAGCAGGGTACGAAGTTGGTATTTCTAGAAAATTATACTCAAGTTGAGTTCGATAAAGTATTTAGCTATTTAAATGAATATTTAAAAGATAAAGAATTTCTAGTGGCAGACCGTTTAACCGGTGCTGACTTTATGATGGGCTTTGGACTACATGCTTTAGTTTATCATATGGGACAAGGTGAAAATTATCCGCATATCCAACGTTATGTAGCAGGTTTAAGCCAACTACCTAGCTGGCAAGCCGCAGTACAAATTGAACAAAATGGTGTGAAAAGTCAAAAATAGCAAGATTGTTTTTTTAAGGCAATTGAGAAAAAGAATCATGATTGACAAGTACATCTGGTTATAAAATAAGCTGACATTTAGTTAAAGTAAACGCCTAATGAATTTCATCGGGCGTTCTTTATTTTAAAGATAAGGAATTACCATTATTTAAGACAAGTTTCGCCTATTCTTTCACTGCAAATTCCTATCAAAAGGGCTTGAATATCACGTTGGTTACGTTGAAAGATATAATCAACTTTTGAAAGAAAAGTGACTAACGCACGGCAAGATTAAATTATTCCTCGGGGGATTGAACAAGTGATCTACATCATTTTACTAACATAAACACATATACGTAAAAATCACGCCCCAGTTTAACTGGCAATAGTTTTTGAACCCTTGTATAAAAGCTTAAACGAATCTAGCAAGTCTTTATTTAATGTCAATACTCATCCAGTATTGAGGTTTTTTATCTTTTCTTGCCTGTGACCTAGGTTGTAATACTCTAATTTCATACTCACCTGAAGCAGGTAAAATATAAAGACCATTATTATCAAGCTCTGGAGAATATTCTCCAAGATTGCAATATCAATATGCTTTTGTCTTCTACAAAGCGTGGTGTACGAATATCACTGATATTCGGGGCTGCTCATCCGCAAAGTTTAATCATACTTTGCACAAAGCCTGTGACCATACGTAAAGACAGACGGAATAAGGATTTAATCATTAAGCAGCATTGGATGGCTGCGTCGGAGTAGATTTGATTTCGTCCTAGTTTGCCTTTTGATGGAGCATACCATTGCGTAGCAGGATCAAACCAAATGGCAATGTTTCCGCAATGAATGCGTGCTCTGTTATATGCGGACCAATTGGTTGTGCGGTAAATTTTATGTGTATGCTTCTTCATTTGAAAATTATATTGCTGAAAAAGCCCTTAAGAACATCTTTGTGCAACAAAGCCGTTCGAGATTGTTATGATCTTTTTTGACGGAGAACAAATTTTCCCTGATCAAGCAAATAACTTTAAAATTTTCTTAATGAGCAAGATGGCCAATACTTATTAGAAGAAAAATCTTTTGTTTATGATGCTGAAAATGATCAATTTCTAGAATCTGATATACAGGCATTTTATTCTCTTTCGTCTGCAATTCCAGACTAGCAAGACCCGCCTTTTAAAGGCAGTTTTCCTATGTAATAACATGATAAATCAGAATTAGGATTGTAAATTTTTCACCCACCGAATTTTTTGTGCCAGCTGTTATAATGCGCCAAATTGCTGCCAAGTCTCATCATTATGTAAAGAGTCATAATAATTTTGCAGTTCTACTAAATCATAATATTGAATATAAGCTAATAGTAATAGGCCGAGGATCAGTCCAACTTTAAGACAACTAAGTCTATTTGGCTTTCTATATAAATTATCTATTCCAAAGGCAGTTAAAATTAAAGCAGGAACCAATACAATTGTTTTTAAATGGTTTAGAAAGTGAATTCCATGTGTATACAATAACCCAATAATAAGCAAAACTAACCCTAAACTGGTGTAAATACGGTCATGCAGAGAAGTGCGTAACGCGAAATTACATTGAAAAGCTAAAATAAAAGTTGCAAATAAATAAAAACCAGTTCCACCAATAATGAACGTATAAATTGCATTGAATAGGCAATAAGCCAACAGCACTGATAGTACGAAAGAATAGAGTTTGGTATAGAGAATATGTGAAAAGGGGAAAATCTGTTTCATAATTTGCTCTATTGAAAACTCACATCATATTAAAAGAAGATTTGAAGCTTAACATGCTATTCACTTTTTGCCACTGTGGCATGTTTTTTTAGTGTTGGAGATGGCTTGAATAAATGTCGCGTACGAGTAAAGCTTAGAACACAGATTATTAAACACAGCGTCCCTCCAATAAGTACTGCTGACACCACAGAAAAATAGCGCGTCATCAGGCTCATGTGTAGGGCACCGAGCTGATTGCCTGAAGTGACTAATATGCCATTTAAAGCCGCTACACGCCCTAATAGTGCTTTTGGGGGGAGTTGCTGTAATAAAGTTTGTCGAATGACCATGCTGATGCTATCAAAGGCACCGATTAAAACAAGGAAGAAGACTGAGAGCCAAACATGGGAGGATAGTGCAAAGGCTAAAGTACACAAAGCAATTGCAAAACTACTATAGAGCATATTTCTCCATGCATTTTGCATCGGAGAATAACAGGTCAACATCAACATCATGATACAGGCGCCAATAGCTGGTGCAGCTCTGAGTATACCTAAGCCTTCAACACCAAGATGCAGGATATCGTGTGCAAAAATAGGCAGTAAGATAATGACACTACAAAAAAGCATGGCGCCGAGATCCAGCAACATACTCCAAAACATTAGTGGATGTTTAAAAATAAACAAATAGGCTTCTTTCAAACTTTTGCTTAAATGCTGTTTATGGGGGCTAGGGAATTGACGAGGACTTAATCCGAATAAGCAGATGCTACCCACGCAACACAAGAAAAAAACAATAAAGAAGGTTTTTTCAAGCCCAAGTTGGCCGAGTAAAAGTCCTGCGCATAAAGGTGCTAAAATGCCGCCTATTTGCCAAATGAGCGCGGTCCATGTGGCTGCATTGCTATAGGCTGACTCGGGGGTTAGAAAAGGGCGTAATGAATTAAATGATGGGCTGTAAATGCCTCTAAGTATGCCTAAGCAAAAGATGAGGCTATAAATGCCGCATAAAAGTGTATTTTGTTGAATGTGCTGTTGTTGATACTGAGAAAAAAGAACAATAAATAATAATGGAATTAAAGTGCTACAGCTAAAACTCCACTGCACAATTTTTTGTCGGTTATAGCGATCAGCCCAGTCGCCACTGATCAGGGAGAGGCAAATAAAGGGGAGTAACTCAATTAAGGCAATCATGCCAAGGCTGAGTGGATTTTGAGTGAGTTGATAGATACTATAGGCAATGACGACTTCTTGAATCATGATGGTTAGAATTAAGCACAACTGATTGACACTCAGAAGTGAAAAATCACGTGAACGAAAAGCCAAAAAAGCATCGGAATGGAAAAGCGACATAAATAGAATAGTTTCAAATATGAATTAAAAAAGGATGGCGCAAAGTCCATCCTTTTTAGGGTTTAAAGCAGATTACTGTGCTTTTGCTACCGCAATAGTTTCGTCATTTGCAGCTTTAGCCATAGGTGTATATTTCAAACCAAGGGTTGTGCTGGTGTATTGGCGAACTTGGTCAAGAAGCACAGGATTAGTGCTGAGTTCTTGTTGGTACGATTTTACAATTTCATGTAATTTCGGATTCCATTTACCTGCTACTTGCTGAGGGAATGCTTTTTCAAGCAAGCTCAACATAATATAAGGGGAAGTTGAAGCACCAGGAGACGCACCTAATAGGGCAGTCACAGCACCATCTTGTGATGCAAAAATCTCGGTACCAAATTGCAAGCTTGCAGGTTTGCCTGGTTCTTTCTTAATGATTTGAACACGTTGACCACCTTGATTCATGCGCCAGTCTTCTGGTTTTGCATCAGGATAGTATTTTTTCAACTCATTAAAACGGTCTTCATCGGTCATCATGACTTGGCTAACTAAATATTTCACCAAATCAAGATTTTCCATACCTACAGCGGTCATTGGTAAAACGTTGTTCTTAGTGGTTGATTTCAATAAATCAAGCTGAGAACCTTGTTTTAAGAACTTGTTTGAATAAGTTGCAAATGGACCAAACAACACATATTTTTTACCGTCGATATAACGTGTATCAATATGTGGAACAGACATTGGCGGTGCGCCTAATTCAGCACGACCATAAACTTTTGCAGTATGACCTTCAGTGACTTTTGGGTTGTCGGTCATTAAGAACACGCCACCTACAGGGAAGCCAGCATATTGCTTCGCTTCTGGTAAGCCTGTCATTTGTAAAAGTTTAACCGCTGCACCGCCTGCACCAATAAAGACAAATCGCGTTTTCACGTGATCTGTTTTCCCTGTAGTGAGGTTTTTAAATGCAACAGTCCACGTTTTATCATCGTTTTGGCTAATGCCAGTCACTTCAGTCGATGTTTGTAACTGGAAATTAGGTTGTTTTTTAAGGTGATCGACCAATTGAGTGGTGATTGAACCATAGTTCACATCCGAACCTACATCCATGCGTGTTGCAGCTACTTTTTGTGCAGCATCACGGCCATTCATCACCAATGGTGCCCATTGTTTAATTTCAGCAGGATTCTCAGAGAATTTCATGCCATAAAACATTGGGTTTTTAACCATTGCAGCGTAACGTTTTTCGAGGAAATTCACGTTATCACCCCAAACGAAAGCAATATGCGGTACAGGGTTGATGAAACTATTTGGTCGTCCCAAAACACCTTCTTTGACTTGATAAGACCAGAACTGTTTTGCAACTTCAAATTGTTCAGCCACTTTTACAGCTTTGGTAATGTCCATTTTCCCATCTTTTTCAGAGGTGTAGTTCATTTCCATAAAGCCAGAGTGACCTGTGCCAGCATTATTGAAGCCGTTAGAGCTTTCTTGTGCAACTTTGTCTAGGCGTTCATACATGCGAATTTGCCAGTTTGGCTCAAGTTCACTAAGATATGTGCCTAGGGTTGCACTCATGATGCCACCACCAACTAAGACTGCGTCAACGACAGGCTCATTGCTGGTGTTTTGAATTTTCTTAGACGCGATAGGTCTAAATAAAAAGATTAGTGCTGCAATAATAAGCAGAACGATGAATACCAATAGGTATTTTAAAAATTTGTTCATGCGATTATGACCATGGAGGGCAGGTTTGGATCGCTTTATAGCGAAGACAAGAATAACAATTATGGTGATAGGAACACTTGTAAAGAATTAGCTTAGAGAATTGAAGTAATACTCAAAATTACAAGTATGCAAAGATTAACGTTCGAAGCTATCACACATTTTTGATTGATGGATATTTTAGACTAAATATGTATTGACTTAGTAATTTTTATTGTAAATGAACATAATTAAAATATAAATACCAATGATGTTTATTCTTGTTTATTGGTTTTTATTTTAATTCAATATCTGGTTTAAAAAAAATCAGATGTTGAATATTTATACAAATACTCAGTAATTTATTAAAAAGAAGCTTATAACTTGTTTCAAGGTTACTTTCCAACGGCTTTATTGCACAAATATTTGAAAGGCAAAGCGCCCCTAATTGAGCCAAATTTAAGGCGTAACTTGGGTAAGTGGTCGACCTAATTCCGTAAATCTATTAAGGACTGCTACACGTGCATGAAGCTCATTGACTTGGCTATCAAAACTTCTTGTACTGAGTTTATCTCCTAATAATTTAATGCAGCGCATCTTAGTTTCAACTAAACTTCGCCGATGATAGCCTGACCATTTTTCCATAGTGTCTACCTGAGATACCGTCTTGG
>NZ_DCRI01000089.1:0-17102 GCF_002324975.1 Acinetobacter sp. UBA1496
TCTTAAACTTGGCTCATCAATTTTCTGACTTAAATTTCGCTCAAATAAACTTCGAGTAATTTAAACCAATCAATCAATGAAACTAATTTCGATCAATCAACCAATAAAAATCCACACAAGTTGTTCTTCATAATCTCTTAATGATCTTTCTAACATCTCGTCAATGCCAGAAGCTGGACTTCGATAAACTTAACAACTCAGCAATCTGCTGCGTTCGTTTCCGTCTATCTCGTCGGTATGAGCTCATTATAGGGCAATTTCCTACACAAGCAAGTGCTTTTAACGCACACCAATCATGACTGTTTCATTTTTATGCACCAAATTGGTTCATTTTTCTACCAATTGTTACATAAGTTCATAATATTCCAAAGAAAATATAAACAAAACATTTATGTTTTATTTTTCACTTACTTTTTCACGCTTGGTGCTTTAATAGTCACACTGTTAATTTTTACTGCTGTTTTCGGGACGTCCTGATGCATGCCATAGTTCTGAGTAGGTACTTGAGCGATCTTATCGACTACCTCCATACCTTTAGTAACCCGCCCAAATACCGCATATCCAGCATTTCTTGGTGAACGGTCCAGAAAACTGTTATCTACCAGGTTAATAAAGAACTGCGCTTTAGCCGAATTAGGATCATTGGTACGTGCCATGGCCAAAGTGCCACGTTTGTTTTGCAAACCATTATCTGATTCATTCTTGATTGAAGCTTTATTATTGGCTTTTTCCTGCATGTTGAGATCAAAGCCTCCACCCTGAATCATGAAGCCTGGAATGACCCGATGGAAGATAGTTCCTGTATAGAAGTTGCTTTTGACATATTCTTCAAAGTTTTTCACCGTAATCGGTGCTTTGTCATTAAAGAGTTCAATTTCGATATTACCGGATGAGGTTTTCATCTCGATCAGGGTATTGGCAGCAAAACTTGGCAAGCTAAATGCGATTAACGCGATAGCAGATAATGATTTTTTTAACATTTTTTAACTCATCTACTGATAAAGAAAGGTTGAGATTCGCAACATATTAATCTTTCATGACTAATAATGCAGTGACCTGCCGACTAAAGACAAGAGAATAATAATGAGCCATGCATTACTACAGGAGAAAAGCGTCCATCAATTTCCACCCTGGCATTTGCAGGGGGAGGGTTTTATTCTGAATTACTGGATTACCCCTCATTTCATTCGTGAATTTCAGAGTTTTCGGATTGCGCCATCTCCACTCGGCCGTGTCGTTCAGGTTCTATTGGTGCGCTATCATCATTCTCCCGTGGGTCCTTATGATGAATTGCTGATTATGGATCATCCTTTAATTAGCAGACGGCGTCTTTCGACTATTCCGAAAATTTATGTCTCTACTCATGAATCTATTGTGCATGGTCAGCACTTGTGGGGCATTCCTAAAGAATATGCAGAGTTTGACTGGCGAGAACAGGGACAGGAAACGATTTGTCGCATTACTCATCGTGGGCAAAACATGACGCTTCGTCTTAAAAAACCCAAATCTCCTCGTTCTTTCTATTTAAATAGCCATCATCTTCCAAGCTCTATGCTAAAAATCCGGCAAACCTGGAAATCCCAACATTATCAGTTTAGTCCTCAATTCCGCGGTTATTTCTCCAAGCTTACTCAGGCAGAGTGGCAAGATACTCAGGATACATTCCCGGATTTTTCTAAGACTAAATATTTACAAAGCTTTTATGTGCCTAAATTTAATCTGGTCTTTCCAGAAGCCAAGATCCATAAAAAATAAAAAAGGTGTTTCACGTGAAACACCTTTTTTACATCTATTTTTGAGTCAGATCTTTTTATCCAGGAATTTACGGAAATTCTTGCTGAGTTCGATAACCTGCTTTTTCGAACGTTTATGAATTGGGGTCAGATTGATAAAACCGTGTGCCTGATCCGTATATTCCTGATAATACACTCGTACCCCGTTCTCACGTAACTTCAGTGCATAGATTGAACCCTCATCATGCAGCACATCATGACGGGCGGTAATCACATAGGCAGGTGGCAGATTTTTCAGCTCACCGTAGGTCGGTGAAATCAGCGGATCGTCCAGTTCGACCTGATGTGTTTCAGCATATAGCTTGGTCACCAGATCAATATCCTGAGCTGAAAGTACCAGCCCCTGATTGTATGCATAAAAAGAAGGATGGCGGCTTTTAAAATCGACTGCCGGATAAAGCAATAACTGTGCGCGAGGTGCATAGATTTTATCGGCACTCCGCTGCGCAACTACTGCCGCCAGATTTCCACCTGCACTATCCCCTGCCACTACAATCTGGTTTTTATAGATTTTCAGTTGCTTGATGTTTTGGTGTACCCAAGCCAGAGCATCTTCACAAACCTGTACCATCTGCAAAGGACTGTATTCTGGCGTTAGCGGATAAGCCACGCTGAGTACCTGCACCTTGGCATGCACCGCCAATAAACGGCAAAACTCATCATGTGTATCCAGACCGCCTACTATAAATGCACCACCATGATAGAAAATGACTATCGGCAATTTTTTCTGTGGTGCTGGATGATAATGTCGGGCAAAGATAGTGCCATTTTGCAATGGCAGGCGCAGATCCTCGACTACCTTGACCGGCGTCGGTTTCGCCTGAATAGCTTTCATGCGTTCATCAAACAGTTGACGTGATTGCACCGCATCCTCACTAATAAAACTGTGCTGTCCCTGTTTGAGCTGAATCGCCATCAAGCATTTTATATAAGGATCCAAATCAGGATAGTCATAAGGATAATCCAATGCTTTTACCAGACGTTCTTGTGCAAAGCTCGGCAGGCAATCCAGCAAACGTGCTGCAGTGCCCTGCCCCTTATTCATTACAAATTTCGTGACCGGATTATTCGCACCCATGAGTTTTCATCCTTTTCCCATAATTCTTCATTTTTTCTACATGATCAGGGTTTTAGTGACCATATTCTTATATAAGTCTTAATATCAATGTACATAGCTCATCTGTCAAATACGCTAACCTGAATTTAATCAAATGTCATTGATAGTTTAAGTGAGATTTTTACAGCACTTTTGCGACTTTAATGTAGAAGTCTGTATAAAAGGAGATAGCTTATGGCGATAAAAATAATAACGGTATCTTTAGCCACTGCATTTTTAGCCGTAGGCTGTGTGGCTTTTCCTGATCATGGTTATTATGACGGACGTTATGACAGTCGCGATCGAGGTTATGATTATCGTTATGATCAAGACCGTCGCTATGATCGGCAACGCTGGGAATACGAACAGCAGCGTAAAAGACTGGAACTGGAACGTCGCAAAAATATTCAGCAGCGTAACTGGGAACAGGAACGGCGTCGGCAAATAGAACTGGACCGGCGTAAAACTCAACTGGAACGACAACGTCTGGAACAGCAACGCAAAAATCTGAGTAATCAGCGTCAGAAACAGGCTCAGGCCGAGCGTAAACGTCGCCAGCAGTTGGAACAACGTAAAAAAGTGGCAGAACAGCAGCGTAAACAGGTTCAGCAAAACCGCTCCAATAATCCACGCTGGAATGATCAGCGACGTAAACAGGAACAGCAGCGACCACGTAATCGTCGCGATTAGGTAGAATATAAATAAAAAGAGAGGCTCTGATTTAAATCGGAGCTTTTTTATAGGCGCAGTTTTATTATTTTGATCTCATCCAAGCTATTTTCTTTGAATAGAAGAAATGTTTTCAATCAGCATAGTCTTGATGAAGATGATCCCATTTTATAAGTCGAAAACCGTAGCAAATTTCAGGCAAAAAAAGGCTTATCTAGAGAAAAGATAAGCCACGAAAACACATTTCTAAAAAAGAGAAGAAACTACAGCGATAGAATCTGAAATGAATAATATAGCGTTACTCATTTTTTGTGTAATACTTTATTGCTTAGTTATTAATCGCTTTTATGTCTAAAAAATAATCTGGACAAAAAAAAGCCGGACCCTGTGTGAGGGATCTGACTGGAAAAACAGTTTAAAAAATAAGGCAACAGCAACCTGGTTCAGCTCTCTCCTCAGAACAAGGTCGCTGTTAATGACGCTATGATGCACCTGTCTTAAAAATATTTAAAACAGATAAAAATTATTATTCCTATCTAAAAATACGATGCTGCTTTTATTAAAGTCATTAAATCCAAATAAATCTTAAAATTAATCTGTACTTGTGCTTGAATTTTTTGCCCCTGCCCCGATTTCTTTAAATAATTAAAAATTTCAATCATGGCAGTTCAGTATTAACGCAGTTAACTCTGACGCCCAAGGACTGTACATGTTTAAGAACCCATTTAAACGGAGTAAATCAATGGCGACTGAGCAAAACGATCAAGCTCAAGAACTTGAGCAAGAGCAAACGGAACAACAAACAGCTCAAGCTGAACCTGAACAAGCTGAAGTTACCGTTGAGTCTTTACAGGAACAAATCGCACAGCTTGAAGGCGATTTAAAACTGGAAAAAGCACGTACTGCAAATGCCGTATATGAGGCACAAAAAAGTGTAGAACGCATTCAGCGCGAATCAGAAAAGCATAAAGATACTGTTTTGGAAAAGTTCTCTAAGGAGCTGTTAGAAACTGTAGATAACCTGGAACGTGCAATTCTCGCTGCGGGTGAAGAACAAGGCCCGTTACGGGAAGGCGTAGAACTAACTTTAAAAGGTTTACTGACAACATTAGAAAAATTTGGTGTGGTCGTAGTTGATACTGAGAATGGTTTTAATGCCGAGTTACATCAGGCAGTTGGTATTGCACCAGATGCCAAAGCCAATGAGATCGGTACAGTCTTGCAAAAAGGCTATGCCCTGAACGGCCGTTTATTACGTCCTGCAATGGTTATGGTTGGCGCTTAAGCTAAATAAATTCGGGAGTTTGTGAAATTTTTTCTAAAAGTTTACTTGAAAAAAATTGAACGGCTCTCATATCGGATAACAAGTGTAAATCACAAAAAAATTTTTGAGGAAACATCAAAATGGCTAAAATCATTGGTATTGACTTAGGTACTACAAACTCATGTGTTGCAGTACTTGAAGGCGACAAAGTTAAAGTTATCGAAAACGCTGAAGGTGCACGTACAACTCCATCTATTATTGCGTACAAAGATGGTGAAATTCTGGTTGGTCAATCAGCTAAACGCCAAGCGGTAACGAACCCTAAAAACACATTATTCGCGATTAAGCGTCTGATCGGTCGTCGTTATGAAGACCAGGCAGTACAAAAAGATATCGGTCTAGTGCCATATAAAATCATCAAAGCCGACAATGGCGATGCTTGGGTTGAAGTAAACGATAAGAAACTTGCACCACAACAGATCTCTGCAGAAGTTCTGAAAAAAATGAAGAAAACTGCAGAAGACTATCTGGGTGAAACAGTCACTGAAGCGGTGATTACTGTTCCTGCTTACTTCAACGATGCACAACGTCAAGCAACTAAGGATGCAGGTAAAATTGCAGGCCTAGAAGTTAAACGTATCATCAACGAACCAACTGCTGCGGCGCTTGCGTTCGGTATGGACAAGAAAGAAGGCGACCGTAAAGTTGCAGTTTACGACTTGGGTGGTGGTACATTCGACGTTTCAATCATTGAAATCGCTGACCTTGATGGCGACCAGCAAATCGAAGTGTTATCAACTAACGGTGATACCTTCCTTGGTGGTGAAGACTTCGATAATGCATTGATCGACTACCTGGTTGAAGAGTTCAAGAAAGAACAAAACGTGAACTTGAAAAACGATCCACTTGCGTTACAACGTCTGAAAGAAGCAGCTGAAAAAGCAAAAATCGAGCTTTCTTCTTCTAACGCAACTGAAATCAACCTTCCATACATCACTGCAGATGCGACTGGCCCTAAACACTTAGTGATTAACGTGACTCGTGCAAAACTTGAAGGTTTAGTTGCAGATCTTGTAGCTCGTACCATCGAGCCTTGTAAGATTGCGCTGAAAGATGCAGGTCTTTCAACTTCTGACATCTCTGACGTGATTCTGGTTGGTGGTCAGTCTCGTATGCCACTTGTACAACAAAAAGTACAAGAATTCTTCGGTCGTGAACCACGTAAAGACGTGAACCCGGACGAAGCAGTCGCAATGGGTGCTGCGATTCAAGGTGCAGTATTGTCTGGTGACAAAACTGACGTACTTCTTCTTGACGTTACTCCGTTGACACTTGGTATTGAAACCATGGGTGGCGTATTGACTCCAATCATTGAGAAAAACACGACGATTCCTGCGAAGAAATCTCAAGTGTTCTCAACTGCTGCGGACAACCAGCCTGCTGTAGATATTTCAGTTTACCAAGGTGAACGTAAAATGGCTCAACAAAACAAATTGTTGGGTAACTTCCAGTTAGGCGACATCCCACCTGCTCCACGTGGTGTGCCACAAATTGAAGTATCGTTCGACATCAACGCGGATGGTATCTTGAAAGTATCTGCAAAAGATAAGAGCACTGGTAAAGAGCAATCTATCCAGATCAAAGCAAACTCAGGTTTGTCTGATGCTGAAATCGAAGCAATGATCAAAGATGCTGAAGCGAATGCTGAAGAAGACCGTAAGTTTGAAGAGCTTGCAAAAGCACGTAACGAAGCGGATGCGCTAGTTTCTTCTGCTCAAAAAGCAGTAAAAGATCTTGGCGAACAAGTGAGTGCTGACGAAAAAACTGCAATCGAAACTGCGGTTTCTGAGTTAGAAGCATCTACGAAAGAAAATGATGTTGAAGCAATCAAAGCGAAAACTGAAGCATTGCAAAACATTATTATGCCGATCACTCAACGTGCTTATGAAGCAGCTCAAGGCCAAGGCGGTGCACAAGGTTTCGATCCTAATGCATTCCAAGGCGGCGAAGGTCAAGCTCAAAAAGCAGATGACGGCGTAGTTGATGCTGAATTCACTGAAGTAAAAGAT
Organism: Acinetobacter sp. UBA1496; assembly: GCF_002324975.1. Classification (NCBI taxonomy): domain Bacteria; kingdom Pseudomonadati; phylum Pseudomonadota; class Gammaproteobacteria; order Moraxellales; family Moraxellaceae; genus Acinetobacter; species Acinetobacter sp. UBA1496. The sequence goes on from NZ_DCRI01000089.1 coordinate 6,892, forward strand.
GACAAAAAATAATTTGTCACTTTGAGAAAAAGACCGCATTTTATGCGGTCTTTTTTTTGCTCAATGCATAGGCAATAGAATGTTTTTTAATTAAACTATAATGAAATAAATAACTTAAAAATAAAAACGTATGCAGAATTTTATTAAGCTTTTTCTTCTGGCTTCCGGGCTTGCGATCATGCTGCTCTACCCAATGGGTAATCTGCTTCTGATCTTACCGCCGAATGTGGTACTGGCGCCTTTTAATTACCTGCAAACCTTCGGAATTGAAGCTTCTTTTTCCTTAGGCTTTCTGATTGCCATCATTGTGTTGCTGATCCTGGCTGTACCTCAGCGCTATCCTTCCGGAAAAGGTTTTATCATTCTAGGTATTGGATTGCTGAGCTATATTATTTTCCAGATCTTTAAATCTGAAATCACGCTGTATGCCTTTAATCACCAAACCAGACATTCCTATAACCTGAAATATTTAATTGAATTTATGATCTTCTTATTGAATGGTATAGGCCTTGGTTTTATTTATCATTCCAATATGCCAAGACAGGTTGAACAGTGGAAAGGTAAAAAATCATAATCTAACCTGAGCAGAACCGTGCATAAGCACGGTTTTTATTGCCACTCTTTATCGCTCTGACGCTAGGATTTTGCTGTTTTTTTAGCTACATTGAGCCAAACAATATTTAAAAAAATACTATGCGTCTTTTAAGCTTTCTGGGGATTGTCGTTTTCATTGTGTCATTGTTTTTGCATCTACAAACCAAGACCCATCCACAATTAAAATTTAATTCACTGGCTGACCGTTTAACCCACCCTTTTGATACCCGCTTACGTTTCCGGATTGACCAGGTCGATCCAGGTTTTGGGCTGACCCGTGATGAGGTCATTCAATTAAGTCAGGAAGCGATTCAGATCTGGCATGAAGGAACCAGTTGCGATAACCTGATGGTCTATGATGAGAATGCTCAGCTGGCCATTCAACTGATTTATGATCAACGCCAACAGGATTATGAAGCCTTTAAAAAGGTTGAAAAAAAGTTACTTGCCGATGAAGCCAGATATCAGCGTGAAGTCAGCAATCTGCAAGTTTCGCAGAAAAATCTGGAAGATCAGCAGCAACGCCTGATCCAGCAAAAAAGTCAGCTGGAATTTGAATTTCAAACCCTATTGCAACGCCGTCAACAGGCCAGCTCATCTGCCGAGCGTGAACAGCTTCAGTATGAGATGGAAATGCTCAAGCCTAAACTGGAAAGTTTTAAACGCGAATATGCCTATCTTCAGGAGCAGCTATCTTCATTTAACCAGCAAGTTTCTGTGCATCAAAACAGTGTGCAAAGCCATCAACAAAATATCCAGCAGGCCCAGCAGCGCTTTCCTCCACGCCAGTTTCATAAGGGTATTTTTATGGGAGATAAGATCCAGATTTACCAGTTTGATGCCAAAGATGATTTACGTTTAACTTTGGCACATGAGTTGGGCCATGCCTTGGGTCTCTATCATCATAATGATCCAGAAGCCTTAATGTATCCTGTATTAGGTGAACAGAATCTGCAAGATTTCAAACTGCGTCCAGCAGACAAGACCCTGTTGTATACTCGATAAAATTCAGGTTTTAATTCCCTATATTATTTATGTGTTTAGTCTAGTAAAAATACAACCCGGTTTCATTTCATGTTATTGTGAAGAACAGTAGGACGTCTTAGGCCAACTTTCCTGGAGATTCATGTGAGTTACTACCATATTCTAATTGAAGTAAATGACCACATTAGTACGATTGATGAAACCCGTGATATCGAGATCTTTGATATCGAGGATATTCAACCTTATCTTCATTCAATTTTGCTGCCTTATTTCAATGAACAGCTGATCGAGCTGGATGATGAAAATCTTGAATTTAAGGATATTTTGCATCTGCAAGTGAAACAGACCTTATTGCCGATCAATGACTTGATTGAAGAAGAACAGCGTCTATTGCCGAGCGATACGGACATTACCATTACAGCCTACGAGATATTTAATAACCGTGAACTGAGTCAGGATGTCACTACAGTGATTTTTGACCTGCTTGAAGCGGTCAAACTGGAAAGCTAAGCTTTCTTCAGATATAAAAAAGTCCTCATATGAGGACTTTTTTATTCAACTTGATATATGTTAGATCGAGAATGAAGATCCACAACCACAGGTCGTGGTCGCATTCGGGTTTTGTACCACAAAACGTGAACCTTCCAGACCTTCAACATAGTCAACCACTGAACCAACCAGATATTGATAGCTCAGAGAATCGACCAGTATTTTGACATCGCCATTGACGAATTCTGCATCATCTTCATTTTGGCTTTCCGCAAAGTTAAAGCCATAAGAGAAACCTGAACAGCCGCCACCGGTGACATACACACGGAGCATTAAGTCTTGGTTACCTTCACTGTCACGCAACTGGCGTACTTTATTTGCGGCATTGTCGGTGAGCACAAGCGCTTGAGCATTCATGGCGGATTCCTCTGTTGAATGGAATGTCTTTAAAAAGAAAAGACCATATTTCAAGTATAACACACTCAATATATGGTCAGTCTGTACAGATTAAAAGTCAAATCAGAGTAATTTTATCAGGATTGTTTATAGTTCTCATCCTGTAATGCACATTCGAAGTTTTTCGGATTCTGCTTGCAGCGGAATTGCCAGAGCAACTTCATCATGCGTTTGTCATAAATACCCCGTTTGGTCAGATCAATCCGCGAATCACGCATCAGCTTTTGGTAACCCGGTTTATCTGCCTCAGGAATATCCATCCAGTATTTAGAGGGAATATCTGCCTTCATTTTACCTAAAATTCCAAAAGCACGCGGTAACTGGCTTTTCACCCATTCACGTGATTTTTGTCCATATCCAGCCGGGAATTTATCCGGACGAATAATGATATTACCAGTGACCTGTAACACCGGATAATTCACAATAGCACCCTTGCTTCCCAAACCTTTATGGAGTTCTAATGGTTTAAATACGGCAGCTGGCGCACCAATAATATCGACCTGGCCATTGTTAAATTTAGAGCCAAAGTTGGTCACATCAGCGCTGACTGCCTGTGCACCCACTTGTTGAACCATGATTTTTTGTGCTTCGTCATAGTCGAGTACAGCAATTTTTTTACCTGCTGCTTTCGCCACAGTATTAATACTTCGGTCATTGACCATCAGAAAGGCATCGCCTACCGGAATCACCCCTGCGACTTCATATTTGCCTTGAACCATGAGCTTGGCAAAGGTCGGACTTGCCAGGCCTTGCATCACTTTAACTGCCAGGTTCAAATCTGGAATCGCGCCAATCGCATCGAGTGAACCGGTAAATCGGTTGAACTGACGGCCGCGCATACCCGTGACACTGATCCCATCACATTTACCAGCTTTAAAATCTTCTGCGACGACAGCTTCATTGGTATTTACCCTAAGCTCGATATCAGCACCCCAGTTTTTTGCGGCCAGTTGATAGTCTTTCATTACAGCATAGACGTCGCCATTTTTGCCGACCAGATCGAATACACATACTATCTGTTTAGCCTGAGCCAGGCCTGAAACTGCCGCGAGTGCTGCACCTACAGCCAGGGCTTTCCATCCTTTCTGCATCATTTTGCTTTCCTTGATTGCCTTGTTTTTGTTATCTGCTTTAAGTGCTACATGTTATTGTTTTTTATACCAAACATGAAAGCATTATTTTTAATCAGCTTAACTGCTTTGCTATGATCTGCAATGGCAGATCTGACTTTGTTTAATATAAAAAAAGCTTAGATAAATCTAAGCTTTTTTCCTTAAAAATCAAATTATTCGCCAGAAAGTGAACATTCAAAGTTGGCTTTATCGACAGAGCAACGCGCACGTTTCAGTACCGACATCATGCTGGCATCATAGATTCCACGCTTGGTCATATCCATACGCCCTTCACGTAATAACTTCTGGTACTTGGTTTTGTCTTCCGCACTCAGATTCAGCTTATATTTCGCTGGAATACCGGCTTCCAGACGATTAATCATCGCCATGCTCTTAGGCAGATTTTTAATAAACCAGTCACGAGACTTCTGGCCGAAACCAGCCGGGAATTTCTCCGGACGGATCACAAAGTCAGAGGTGACATGCAGTACTGGAAAGTTAAACATCGCACCGCTATTGCCCAAACCTTTATAGATTTCGAGTGGTTTGTACGCATACGCCGGTGCGCCTACCATATCGACCTGACCATTATTAAACTTAGCTACGAAGTTAGATACATCAGATACTACAGCCTGAGCACCTACACGTTGAACCATGATTTTTTGCGCATCATCATAGCCCAGTACGGCGAACTTCTTGCCTGCCGCTTTTTCAATGGAGTTGATATTTTTGTCACGCACAAAGATAAAAGCTGAACCTAGTGGCGCAATCCCAGCTACCTCATATTTTTTACCACCCATGGTCGTGACCATTTTAGCTGCATTACGCTTATCCAAAGCGAAGCTAATCGCACGCTGTGCAATGGCATTACTTGGAGCACCACCTAAGGCATCGATTGAACCGGCAAACTTGTTGTATTGACGGGCACGCATGGCAGTCATGAATACACCATCACATTTGCCAGCCTTGAAGTCATTGTCAGCGACGGCTTCATCCTGACGGGCGATCAGATTAATATCTGCGCCCCAGCCTTTTGCTGCCAGCGCCCATTCCTGAGCCATCTGGAAAGACTCGCCAGATTTACCAAGTAGGTCAAACACACAGATATCGACCTTTTCTGCATGTGCCACACCTGCAAAACCAAATGCAGAAAATGCAGCCAATGATAAGAGTGTTTTTTTCATTTTAGTTATCCTTTGAAATCTTGTTGTTAGCTGAGTGTCCGTACACGCGTCAAATATTAAGCAAATTTATTTCAAAAAAATAGAGCATTTACTCCAGATAAAAGCCGTTTTTTGGCCTATAAAGATAAATCAGCTTTATCCGATTTCCTTTACCCGGTTTTTTTATAAATATATCAGTATCTTAATATTTTAACTTGGCTACTTTGAATTACATTTCATTCGCTGTAGTTACAAAGATATACATGATTTTAAAACTATTCACCACTGATTGAGCATTCGAAATTAGTTCTTTCCACAGTACAGCGTGCCCGTTTTAATACTGTCATCATGCCAGCGTCATAGATGCCCTGCTTGGTTAAATCCATGCGTCCTTCACGCAGGATTTTCTGATAACTGATCTGTTCCTCACGACTCAGGTTCAGAACATATTTACGCGGGATTTCTGCTTCCATCCGTTTTACCATCGCGAAGCTGCGGGGTAACTGCTTAACAAACCATTGTCGGGAATTGGCTGCAAACTGTTCCGGAAATTTATCCGGTCGAATAATCAGATCTGCTGTGACATTTACTACTGGAAAGTTAATCATGGCTCCTTTCTGACCCAGCCCTTTAGTCACTTCGAGAGGTTTAAAGGCATAAGCGGGCGCTGCCACAATATCCACTTCACCCTGATTAAATTTACGGATGAAATTGGAAATTTCCGAATTTACTGGTACAGCTTCTACCCGGTTCACCATAATCGTTTGGGCATAGTCATAATGTAGAACTGCAAACTTCTTGCCTTTAATATGTTCCAGTTTGTTCATATTACGATCACGGATAAAGATATAAGCAGGACCAATCTGGCCAATACCGGCCACTTCAAATTTTTCCTTGCCGATCTGAGTGGTCATGCGCTTGGTATTACGTTTATCCAGCACATAACTCACCGCTTTCATGGCGATGTCATTATTAGGAACGCCACCAATCGCATCAATAGAGCCAGCAAATTTGTTATAAGCTCGCGCACGCATGGATGTCATATAGAAGCCATCGCATTTTCCGGCTTTGGCATCCTGATCGACTTTGGCCTCATCCTGATAAGCAATCAATTGAATCGTAGCTCCCCACTGCTTGCTGGCCAATGCCCACTCTTCCAGCAGCTTGAAGGATTCACCCGATTTTCCCAGTAAATCAAATACACAGACATTGACTGGGGCAGCATGTGCACTCGAAGCCCATAGGCCCAGTGCGGATAAAATTAAAAATCTATTTTTCATTTTTATTCTACTCAATATTATTATGAACCTTGATGGCTCTATCTTTCGGTTTTTAAACAAAATAGAGTATTTACTCAAAATATAGTTCATCATATATGAATCTATAAATTTTTAAAGCCTGAACAGGATAAGCTGCAACGAAGATTTTTTGTTTTCTTCCGGCTTTCCATTAGAATAGCGGCATTCTCTTTTGCTCTTGTTAGTAAGTTCAATGATTCAGTTAGACCAAGTTTCGTTACGCCGTGGTGGGCGAGTGTTATTTCAAAAAGCCTCCATGCAGCTTCATCCCGGCTGGAAAATTGGTTTAACCGGCGTGAATGGCGCAGGAAAATCAACCCTGTTTGCGGCTCTTTTAGGTGAGCTTAGTGCAGATGAAGGTTCACTAACCCGTCCATCCGTGTGGACCGTAGCGCATATGGCTCAGGAAATTAAAGCACTAGATATGCCGGCCATTGATTTTGTTCTGTCAGGCGATGAAGAGTATTGGGATATACAGGCCAAACTTGCGCATCCAGAACAGCTGTCCGATGCAGAACTGGCACAGCTACATGGCCGTTTCGACGAGATTCATGGCTATTCTGCACCATCAAAAGCAGCTCAGTTAATGGCCGGTCTGGGCTTTATGGATCATCAGATCCGTCTGGATGTTTCCAGTTTTTCAGGCGGTTGGCGGATGCGTCTGAATCTGGCTCGTACCCTGATGAGCCGTTCAGACCTGCTATTACTTGATGAACCAACCAACCACTTGGATCTGGATGCGATTTTGTGGCTCGAAGACTGGTTAAAGGCTTATGAAGGCACTTTAGTACTGATTTCGCATGACCGTGATTTTCTGGATGCCGTGACTGATCATATCCTGCATATCGAAAATCAGGAACTGACTCTCTATACCGGCAATTATTCAACTTTTGAAGTGACCCGTAGCGAACGTCTGGCACAACAGCAACAGGCCTTTGAGAAACAGCAGGAAGCCCGGGCACATCTACAAAAATTTATTGACCGTTTCAAAGCCAAGGCGACCAAAGCACGTCAGGCCCAAAGCCGGATTAAAATGCTGGAGCGCATGCAGGATCTCGCCCCTGCCCATGTGGATACACCTTTTACCTTCAGTTTCCGTGAACCGACTAAAATGAGTTCACCACTTCTCGCCTTAGAACAGGCGGAAATTGGTTATGGCGATAAATCGATTGCCAGCAAAATTAATCTGCAAATCACTCCAAATTCTCGCATTGGTTTATTGGGGATGAATGGTGCGGGTAAATCAACCCTGATCAAAACCTTAGTCGGAGATTTGCCGTTATTAAATGGTCAACGCAAGGCCTCAGAATTACTCAATATTGGTTATTTTGCTCAGCATCAGATGGATGCTTTGGATGCTAATGCCAGCCCAATGTTACAACTGGCACGTATCGCCGATCCAAAAATTAGTGAAGCTTCTTTACGTTCTTTCCTCGGCAGTTTCGGTTTTAGCGGTGAGCGCATGGATACCCCATGTGAGAGTTTCTCTGGGGGTGAACGTGCACGTTTGGCTTTGGCTTTAATTGTTTGGCAGCGTCCAAATGTACTGATTCTGGATGAACCGACTAACCACCTGGACCTGGATATGCGCCATGCCCTGACTATGGCTTTGCAGGATTTTGAAGGTGCGGTGGTACTCGTTTCGCATGAACGTCAATTGATTGCGACAGTATGTGATGAATTGTTGTTAGTGCATGCCGGACGTTGTACCGAATTTGAAGGAGATCTACAGGACTATGCCAAATGGTTACGTGAAGCGCGTCAACAGCAGATTAATGCGCAGAACGCCTTGGCCAAAGCACAGGTAGTAGAAACAGAAGCTAAACCTGTGGTTGTAGCCAAAGTAGATAAGGAAGCACAGCGTAAACTGGCCGCCCAGCGTCGTGAGCAGACTCGTCCGATTCGCAAGAATATCGAAAAATGCGAAGGGCAAATCGACAAACTACAGCCGCGTCTGGCAGAAATTGAAGAATTGCTGGCAGATAGTGCTTTATATGAAGCTGCACGTAAAGATGACTTGCTGAAACTCATGAACGAGCAGACTGAACTGAAGCAGAAACTGGAAACTGCCGAAGAGCAAATGCTAGAACTGATGATGGAGCTGGAAAGTTTGGAGCAATCTTTTCAGGAAGGTTAAGTTTTAAACTCGGATTCAAATCTTAGAGATTAGCTGCAACTGGAGCTAATCTCTTTTTTTATACTTTTTATATATTGCTCTGTCCGTCTTTTCCCTGATTTCTTCATCGAAACCATTTTTTGACATATTTTGTAGTGAATTACGCAAATCCTATATAAGTTTATTTTTTAAACACTCGGCTTCCTTATTTCATACATTAATTTACAGCTTTAGGTCAGGTTATAAGGCTCTAATAAAAAGGCTTTTTAATAATCAGCAGCCTTATTTGAGACTATTTATGTTGAACTAGAGAGGAAATCCGCATGCGTGCTCTTACCTATCATGGTGCTCGGGATGTACGAGTTGAATCTGTTCCAGATCCAGTGATTCAGGAACCAGATGACGTTATTTTAAGGGTGACAGCCACCGCTATCTGTGGCTCAGATCTACATCTATACCGGGGTAAAATCCCGGCCACTGAAGACGGTGATATTTTCGGCCATGAATTTATGGGAGTTGTAGAAGAAGTCGGCCCTGCAGTGACAGAAGTCAAAAAAGGTGACCGGGTGATCATTCCCTTTGTCATTGCATGCGGTCACTGTTTTTTCTGTGAACATGAACTCATGGCTGCCTGTGAAAATACCAATACGGGTCGTGGTGCGATCCTGAATAAAAAACAGATTCCACCAGGAGCGGCCTTGTTTGGCTTTAGCCATCTGTATGGTGGTGTTCCGGGTGGTCAGGCTGAATATGTCCGTGTACCTAAAGGTAATGTAGGCCCATTTAAAGTACCGGGGTCATTACCGGATGAAAAAGTCCTGTTCCTAACTGATATCTTGCCTACTGCATGGCAGGCTGTAACCAATGCTCAGGTCACTCGCGGCTCGAGTGTTGCGATTTATGGGGCTGGCCCAGTTGGTTTACTGTCGGCTGCCTGCGCACGTATGCTGGGTGCCGAACAGATCTTCATGGTAGACCATCACCCTTATCGCTTGCGATTTGCTCATCAAACCTATGGTGCAATTCCAGTGAATTTTGATGAAGTCGATGCAGCTGAATTTATTATTCAAAATACAGCAGGTTATCGTGGTGTTGACGCGGTTATTGATGCCGTTGGTTTCGAAGCCAAAGGCAGTGTTCTGGAAACCGTAATGACCAACCTGAAATTAGAAGGTTCGAGTGGTTCAGCGCTCAGACAATGTATTGCAGCAGTCCGACGCGGCGGTGTGGTGAGTGTACCTGGAGTTTATGCTGGTCCAATTCATGGCTTCCTGTTTGGTGATGCCTTTGACAAAGGTTTAACCTTTAAAATGGGACAAACTCATGTGCATAATTACTTGCCGCAGTTGCTAGAACATATTGAAAATGGAGATCTGTCTCCAGATGTGATTATTACCCATCGCATGAAACTGGAAGATGCTGCGGAAGGTTACCGTATTTTTGATAAGAAGGAAGAAGACTGTCGTAAAGTCATTCTGACACCGTAAATGTACTAAAAAAATAAAAAGCGCCGTTAGGCGCTTTTTTTATTTTTGATCACCATTTTATAAACCATACTTTTTCTATTTTCAGTTTTAAAAGTTCAGATCTATTGCCTGTTTATCAGATGAACTGGCACTAGGTCACGTGATGACCCAGCTTAAAAAAACTAAGCTATAGAAGTAAAAGTTGGAAAAATCTATAACCCTATGATTCATTAATAAAAATGAAATTTCACTTGATTATTAAATTAATTGTGTAGTTTAGCTACAGTGAAGATCTTTAGAATTAAAATATGTTCCACGCTAATTATTAATTAAATCTACAATATCAATATAAGCTATTAATTTTTAAATTATTTATATAATTTTCTATTAAAAAACAGATAAAAATTCACTTGAACTGGTCACTTTTATAAACAGAGAATATATGGCTTTAACCAGTCTTTTAAATTCAAAAACCTATTTTAAATTTAAAATCACTTATCCACAAGATATAGAAATTAGGGTCTGTTGACACT
>NZ_DCRI01000014.1:0-54055 GCF_002324975.1 Acinetobacter sp. UBA1496
TTTATGTCGAACTCAGGTTAGAGATAAGAGAGATCTGGCTGATTCAGCCTGAAATCTGGATGAATTGGGCAGGAGAATAAGCAGCTTTCAAATGAGCCTTATCTTTATAGAGTTTAAAAAACAAAAAAGCCAATGCGGACATTGGCTTTTAAATAGGTGTCAATTAGAGCTTAATCTTGAGCATCAATACTTTGACCGTTCATATGCAAGCTATCTTCACCCATGAGGTACAGATAAGCTGGCATGATAGAATCCGGTGTCGGTAAGGTTTTCGGATCTTCATTCGGATAAGCCTTGGCACGCATTGCCGTACGTGTAGCGCCTGGATTGATACAGTTAAAACGGATATTCGAATTGACCCGCTCTTTGGCGAATAATTGGCTTACTGCTTCAATCGCAATTTTTGAAACTGAATAAGCGCCCCAGCATTCCCGGGCTTCACGCCCTACACCGGAACTGGCAAAGACCACAGAAGCGTGTTTGGATTTTTCCAGCAGAGGTAACAGGGCTTGGGTAATCACAAAAGGCGCACGAAGATTAACCGCCATGACATCATCCCAGACATTAACCGGATAATCTGCTAGTGGCACTCGCTCGCCTAAAATACCGGCATTATGCAAAATCCCGTCCAGACGGCCAAACTGGCGATCGAGCGTGTCGAGCAATAATTCATAATCACGTTCAGAGGCGCTAGATAACTGCAATGGGAGAATGGCAGGTTGCGGCGCACCCAAACTTTCAATCTCGTCATAGATGACTTCAAGCTTGTTTAAGGTACGCCCGTGCAGAACTACAGTTGCTCCATGCAGGGCATAGCTGATTGCTGCTGCACGACCAATGCCATCGCCCGCACCCGTGATCAGGATGATACGATCTTTTAACAGATCGGGGCGAGGTTGATATTCTGAATACTTCATTATCTACCTCCTCATTATTATTGTTAAGTGTCTTCAGTAGTTTCAGGAATCAAGACAGGACACTTGGCTCGCTCAAGACCAGTTTTTGAATGTGCTGATGTAACTCATTCACTGTATTCACTATATAGTCGGCTTGCCAGGCTGTTAAGTCATCTTTGTATTGCAGTGGTAAATAACCGTATGCTGCCAGTATGGTATACATCTTGGCATTGCGGCCTGCATCAATATCCCGTGGATGGTCACCGATATAGATACAGTCCTCTGCAGCCAGCTGTAACTGCTGGGCAGCCAGATACATTGGCTCCGGATCTGGCTTGGTTCGGGTCACATCTTCCGGACAGACCAGTACAGCACAGCGCTCGGTCAGGTTTAAAGCTTTGAGTAAAGCTTCGCTCAACCAGCGCGGTTTATTGGTTACGATTCCCCAAGGGATATCATTTTCCTCTAATTCTTCAAGTAGAGGATACATTCCGCTGAACAGGTTGGTATCTACTGCAATATCTGCACCATACATATCCAGAAAACGCTGGCGATGCTCCAAGAAAACCGGATCTTCCAGTTGTAGTTCCGGATAGACCAATTTGACCATAGCACGTGCACCTTCTGAAACCTGGGTACGGATCAGATCAGCTTCCACCACGTCACGGCCGGCTTCACGGCACATATGCTGGATAATCCGGATAAAGTCAGCTGCGGTATCAATTAAAGTACCATCCAGGTCGAATAGAACCGCCTTCATTGGTCGGCCTCTTGCGTGCTTTCTTTAACGGTATACACCATATAGTTTACATCGACGTTCGGTGCCAGCCAGTAACGTTTGGTCAGCGGATTATAGTGCAGGCCAGTCATGTCTTTTAATTTTAAACCCGCATTACGGATGTCGTGTGCCAGCTCAGACGGCTTGATGAATTTGCTGTAATCATGTGTACCTTTGGCCAGCATACGCAGGATGTATTCTGCGCCAATGATCGCGAACAGATAAGATTTTGGATTACGGTTAATGGTCGAGAAGAATACATGGCCACTCGGTTTGGCCAGTTTGTAACAGGCTTGAATAATAGAGGCTGGATCAGGTACATGTTCCAGCATTTCCATACAGGTCACGACATCGTATTGACCGGCTTGCTCTTCTGCGAGTTGCTCTACCGGAATCTGACGGTATTCAATATTGCTGACACCTTCCTGCTCGGCATGGATGCGTGCCACATTCAGTGGCGCTTCGCCCATATCAATGCCCAGCACCTGAGCACCACGGCGCGCCATGCTTTCTGACAGGATGCCCCCGCCACAGCCTACATCCAGCACTTTCTTGCCGCTCAAGCCACCAGCATGTTCATCAATCCAGTTCAGACGCAGCGGATTGATCATATGCAATGGGCGGAACTCGGAATGCTGATCCCACCATATAGCTGCAAATGCTTCAAACTTGGCAATTTCTTGTGGATCAACATTCAATTGCGACATCGGTGTCACCTCAATCAGTCGTGATTATTTAAAATTTAAGTTCACCCGCAGGCGGTATAAACAGATTTAACTTCTTGTAAATCAGTACACTTGTTTAGTGTAGCGATTCTGGAAAAAAAAGCGATAAAAGCTGTAAAAAAGTTCACAGAATAAAAACGAAATCGGCATAATTACTTTATAGTGAAGCCATAAATTAGACATAATGATTTAGAGGACGATAATCCCAATGAAAAAATTTATTTTAGGCACTGTAGCCGCATCTGTTTTGGCATTTTCTGGCAGTGCAATGGCCGCCAACTTTGTAGCAGGTCAAGACTATCAAGTCCTGGCGAATCCAGTAAAAGTTGAAAAGCCGGGGAAAATTGAAGTCCGTGAATTCTTCTGGTATGGCTGTGGTCACTGTTATTCTCTTGAACCACACATGCAAAGCTGGTTAAAAAAATTGCCTAAAGATGTACGCTTTGTACGTACCCCAGCCGCAATGAATCCGCTATGGGAACAGGCAGCTCGTGCGTATTATGTGTCTGAAGCTCTAGGTGTTCGTCAAAAAGCACATTTGCAGCTATTCCATGATATTCATGCCAAGAAACAGCCAATTCTGGAACAGGCTCAATTGGCCAAGTTCTATACCCGTTATGGTATTTCTGAAGCGAAATTTAATACCACTTATAAATCATTCCCGATTTCTTCAAAAATCGCACAGGCCAAAAATCTGGCTGCGACTTATCAGTTAAGCGGTGTACCAGCGGTAACCGTAAATGGTAAGTATGTAGTTCAGGGCGATGATGCCAAAGTGGTTCAAGTGGTGAATTATCTGGTTGAAAAAGAGCGTAAAGCTAAATAACACCAGATCTGCATGAATCTAAAAACCCGCAGCTATATGCGGGTTTTTTTATGTCAGGATAAAATTGAATTGTGAAATAGATTTCACTCAGATGAGACTCAGGTTTGAGATAAACTTCCACGAAATAACAGTTCTAACTGCTTTAGGCTTTGGGCTTTGAAGTCATTTATCCGAGTTTGTCGCAGTTCAAGATCAGGCTGTGCCTGAAGCTGAATCCAGCCCATAGCCCAGTTTAATGCGAGAGGAACCAGAATCTGTGCCAGTGCAATTAACTCGGCTGGAGAAGGAGATTGCTGGGTGGCTGGAATCTGTTCCAAGGTATGCCGCAAGTCTTGGGTCAGATAATGAATTTCCCGCTCAATCCCTTGTCTGAGAATATTGGAACCGCCCCAACGTTCGGCACTGACAAATGTCCAGGCTTCGGGATGAGCATCAACTGCCTGAAAAAACAGTTCGATCTTAGATGAAAGCTCATCCAGAGAAAAATCTGCAGATCCCAACTGATTCAGCACACCTTTGAGATGAATCGACACCTGATCCAGAAGTTCCAGTCCCAACTGTTCCATATTCTGAAAGTGTCGATAAAATGCGGCAGGCACCAGTCCGACTTCATGAGTGATTTCGCGCAGGCTGATGCTGCTAAATGCATGGCCACGGCTGCTCAATGCCAAGGTAGCATCGAGGAGGGCCTGACGGCTTTGTTGCTTGCGTTCTTCACGTAAAGACATAGGGATTTTCCTTCGGCAGATTTGCAGTTTAGCAAAAAACATCTGTCCATCGCAGTAGCGCAGATGGACTGAAAAATCTATACAAGCAAAGCGTGTCCAGTGATTTTGTAAATGATCTGTCCTCTGTTCCAATCTTGGCGGAGGCTTCTGTTATACTGAGCCGCAATTATTTTTAGTCAACAGCAGGACCTATTATGCGTATCGACCAACGAGCATTAGATCAATTACGTGAAGTGAAAATTACCCGTAACTATACACGTTATGCGGAAGGTTCCGTATTGGTTGAATTTGGTCATACCAAAGTGCTGTGTACTGCCAGTGTGGACAGCTCTGTACCGCGTTTCCTGAAAGGCCAGGGTCAAGGCTGGGTAACAGCAGAATATGGCATGCTGCCACGTTCAACACATACCCGTAGTGATCGTGAAGCTGCTCGCGGTAAACAAAGTGGCCGTACTCAGGAAATCCAGCGTCTGATCGGTCGTAGCCTACGTTCAATGGTCGACCTGAAAAAACTCGGTGAAAATACCATTACTATTGACTGTGACGTGATCCAGGCAGATGGGGGTACCCGTACTGCATCAATTACGGGTGCTGCAGTAGCATTGATTGATGCCATGAACGTATTGCTTGAGAAAAAGAAAATCAAACAGGACCCACTTAAAGGCCTGGTAGCAGCCATTTCTGTAGGTATTTTCAAAGATGAAGTCCTGCTGGATCTTTGCTATGAAGAAGATTCAAACTGTCAAACTGACTTGAATGTCGTGATGACCCAAGCAGGTGAATTTATTGAAATCCAAGGTACTGCTGAAGATAAGCCATTTACCCGTGAGCAGTGCAATGACATGCTGGCCATGGCTGAAAAAGGGATTCAGGAACTGATCAAGAAACAGCAAGAAGCTTTGGGCTGGTAAGTCTTTCAAGCTGTAAAAAAACGCATCTTCGGATGCGTTTTTTTATTATAGTTACACATTGCCTGACAAAAAATGAACAGGATCTGTCTACTGTGTAACCCCTGTTTTAAGCGATGATCCTTCAACCAAATCTCATTCAGAGGGTTATAACATGAAAATATGGTTGATGGCATTTTCAGTATTTGCTGTACTGGGTTTAACTGCCTGTGACTCGAATTCTCGTGATGAAAACCGTGATGGTGCAAATATGGAACGAGGAAGTGATACCAATTAACAGAGTAGAGACCATTCAACCTCTATGATTTATATCCTTGAGAATAAGAAAAAGGGTGCTATGGCACCCTTTTTTATGGATAAAACTTTAACCATTAAAACGCATCGATAGATCAATGGCTTTGACATCTTTGGTCAATACGCCCATCGAAATATAGTCTACGCCTGTACTCGCCACTTCACGTAAGTTATCAATAGTGATATTGCCTGAAGCTTCCAGTTTACAGCGACCAGCCACATGTTTAACGGCCTCAATCATTTGCTGCTGACTAAAATTATCCAGCATCACGATATCAGCTTCGGCTTCTAGGGCCTGATTCAGTTCATCCCAGGTTTCAACTTCCACTTCCACCGGTTTACCCGGTGCAATCTGATGTGCCTTGGCAATCGCCTGGCAAATGCCACCAGCCGCCATAATATGATTTTCCTTAATCAAGAAAGCATCGAATAGGCCCAGACGATGATTCTGACCGCCACCGATAGCGACTGCATATTTTTGGGCAATACGTAAGCCTGGCAAAGTTTTACGGGTATCTAGGAGCTTGGTATTCAAACCGTCCAACTCTTTGACATAATTTGCCGTCTTGGTCGCAACTGCAGACAGCGTCTGTATAAAGTTCAGGGCAGGGCGTTCTACAGTCAGCAGGCTACGTGCAGAACCAGCCAGTTTTAGAAAAGCTTCATTGGCAGCGACATGATCGCCGTCATTTTTTAGCCAGATCACTTCTACACTCGGATCATAGGCCTGAATCAGGGCATTGACCCAAGGCTGACCAGCAAGAACCATTGCTTCACGGCTAATAATCGTGGCAGTCGCCTGTTCATCTTCAGGAGTCAGCAAGGCAGTAATGTCACCATCACCAATATCTTCGGAGAGTGCCTGTTGAATATTGATCTGAATCGACTGTTCTAACAAAGCCTGAGATATGCTCATGAGTATTTCCGTATCTTTTTTAGCCGTGAAAAATTGTGCGTTATCTTAACACCGTTACATTAAAATGAGCGATTTTTCATACAGCCTGCCGGGATGAATTGAGATTTGCCTATGAAAGTTTTAGCATTAAGCCGGCTGCAATCCTGATATTGCAGATTTTATTTTTGTACAGGACAGTTTTATGCAACAGGCAGCTGAGTTTCAAATCCGGGACGGGCAATTGCTCGGGGCGCGCCAGATCCCTTCTCCAAATTTTAATCAGCGGCCTGAACATACCGACATCCAGTTACTGGTGATCCATAACATCAGTCTGCCGCCGTCACAGTTTGGTGGTGGCTATATTGAACAGTTTTTTCAGAATCAGCTGGACTGGTCAGTGCATCCGTATTTTCAGACTATTGAAGGCATGCAGGTATCGGCGCATCTGCTGATTTTGCGTTCTGGTGGAGTGCTGCAGTTTGTGAATTTTAATGACCGGGCCTGGCATGCCGGTCGTTCCAGCTATCTGGCCAAAAAAGAATGTAATGATTATTCCATCGGGATTGAACTGGAAGGCAGTGATGACCTGCCGTTTGAACAGGTACAATATGATGCCTTGGTCAAAGTTACCGCCTGTTTGCAAGACTATTATCCAAAAATGCAGCAGCATATTGCCGGACATTCGGACATTGCACCGGGACGTAAAACCGATCCGGGACCATATTTTGACTGGTGTGCTTTTCGTGCCCAGTTACAACATTATAAGAACCCATGACCCTTCAGGAAGTCATGTGATTAAGCAATGAACTTCTTTTGCAAGTTTCATTACAATAGGCCCAAATTAACTATTAGGTGAATAGGATGGCGCTTTGGCGTTCGACCGTAATTGTCAGTGCGATGACCATGTTGTCGCGGGTTCTGGGATTGGTCCGGGATGTGGTTTTACTGAATGTATTCGGTGCCGGTAAAGATTTCGATACCTTCGTGGTGGCATTTCGTATTCCAAACTTTTTCAGACGGCTGTTTGCAGAAGGGGCATTCTCCCAAGCCTTTATTCCGGTACTGACTGAATATAAAACCAGTCGTACTCATGCGGAAGTGCAGATCTTGATCAGCCGGGTCTTTGGCTGTTTGGCCACTTTCATGACCACCCTGACCATGATTGCCATCATTGCCGCACCGGTAATTATGTATATCTATGCACCAGGCTTCCATGGTGATGAAGCAAAGTTTGCGCTGGCCACAGACATGTTCCGTCTGACTATTCCTTATCTGCTGTTTATGTCATTGACGGCTTTTGCCAGCAGTATTCTGAACAGTTATGGCTCTTTCAGTACGCCAGCCTTTGCTCCGGTCTTATTGAATATTGCCATGATTGCTGGTGCGCTCTGGCTCACGCCTTTTATGGCAGAGCCGATTATGGCGCTAGGCTGGGCTGTCGTCATTGCCGGGATTTTACAACTGGCAATCCAGATTCCAGAGTTATGGCGTAAAAACCTGCTGATTCCACCGAAAGTAGACTTCAAGCATGAAGGGGTGGATCGCATCATGAAGCTGATGCTACCCGCTTTGTTTGGTGTATCTGTCACCCAGATCAACCTGTTACTGAATACGGTTTGGGCTTCTTTCATGCAGGACGGTTCAGTGTCCTGGCTATATAGTGCTGAACGGATGACCGAGTTGCCATTGGGTCTGATTGGTGTGGCAATCGGTACCGTAATTCTGCCGTCTTTATCCACACAGCATACGGAAAAGAACCCGGAAAAATTCCGCGGCATGATGGACTGGGCAGCGAAAGTTATCGTACTGGTGGGTTTGCCAGCCAGTATTGCCTTGTTCATGCTGTCAACACCGATTATTCAGGCATTATTTGAACGCGGACAGTTTACTTTTGAAGATACCCAGATGACGGCGCTGGCATTGCAATGTATGAGTGGCGGTGTAATTGCTTTTATGTTGATTAAAGTCTTTGCTCCCGGCTTTTATGCCCAGCAAGATACCCGTACACCGGTACGCATTGGTTTAATGGCTGTAGCAGCCAATGCGATTCTGAACGTGATCTTTATTGGTTTCTTTAAACTAATTAACTGGGAAGCGGAACATATGGCGCTGGCACTGGCTTCGACCGGTTCAGCCATGGTCAATGCGGGTCTGCTATATTTCTATCTGCATCAACGCAATATTTTCCGTTTTGGTGCGCACTGGAAAAAAATCTTTATGCAATTCATGTTTGCCAATGTGGTGATGATTGCGGCCTTGGCCTATGCACTGAGCTGGTACAATGGTGATGTATCACAGTGGATGCGTGTACTGGAAGTGCTGATTTTATGTGTGGTCGGGGTAGTGGCGTATTTGGCCGCGCTGGTCGCTGCTGGTTTCAGACCACGCCATATCAAACCGTAATCCATTTTGGGCGCATAAAAAAACAAGAGCCAAATGGCTCTTGTTTTTTCTGTAGGAAACTTTTCCTTAAGCAGAACTCAGTCGCTAGACCTTGCCGCGAGAAAGGAAACCAACAATGGCAAGAATAACGGCAATCACCAATAAGATAATCGCGAAATCCTTAGATAAGCCTGCTACTCCACCGAAACCAAGTAGACTGGCAATTAAGGCAATCACAGCAAAAATAATAGCCCAGCGAAACATATCAATTCTCCATGTGTTTTTATTCTCAAATCCAGTATAGGAATATTCGATTTTGGGCACTGTTAGTGTTTTGTTGATGTACTGTCTCTGATTTAACAATAGTTTACGTGATATTAATAAGATTCACGTCCCTACATTTCCTTTGTTGAGACTTGGTATAATAAGCTGATTTTTACCATAGCCGTTTTGATTATGTCTGATGCCTTACGTCCATACTTCTGGAAAAAATATAGTCTCACTGAGCTGACGCCAGAAGAATGGGAAGCGCTTTGTGACGGTTGTGGGCTTTGCTGCTTGATCAAGCTGGAAGATGAAGACACCCACGAAGTTGCCTATACCAAAGTGGCTTGCAAATTACTGGACTGCAAAACTGCCCGCTGTTCGGATTATCCGAACCGGCTGCAATAT
The DNA here is from genome assembly GCF_002324975.1 of Acinetobacter sp. UBA1496. Classification (NCBI taxonomy): domain Bacteria; kingdom Pseudomonadati; phylum Pseudomonadota; class Gammaproteobacteria; order Moraxellales; family Moraxellaceae; genus Acinetobacter; species Acinetobacter sp. UBA1496. Next base: position 9,105 of record NZ_DCRI01000014.1, read on the forward strand.
GTGCCGGATTGTATCCAGCTAACCCCTGAGAAACTGGACACTATTCACTGGTTACCATCAAGCTGTGCTTATCGCCGAGTTGCTGAAGGGAAAAGCCTGCCATCCTGGCATTATCTGAAGACAGGTTCACGACAAAGCGTAATTCAGGCCAAAAAATCTGCTGCTGGTCGCTGCTTAAGTGAAGTCGATATTGATGAAGATGAAATTGATGAATATATCGTGCGCTGGGTGCGCTAACTGTTAGCGCAATCCAGCCCAATCAAATGATTAAATAAAAAAATTAAGCTGCCTGTTGCAGCAGTTGCTGTGCTGAAGACCCCGACATAGGTCGGTAAAAATAAAAACCTTGTCCGATCTGGCAATCACAATTAATCAGCGTGTCCAGCTGTTCGGTATTCTCAATACCCTCGACCAATACATCCAGAGAAATACTGGAACCAATCTGGGTAATGGCTTTGACAATGGCCAGCGCAGACGGATCATTGTTCATGCGTTCTACAAAATTGCGATCAATCTTGATGCAGTCGACCGGATATTCCTGCAAACGGGTCAGGGAAGAATGACCGGTACCGAAGTCATCCAGAGAAATATGAATTCCATGTTTTTTCAGCAGGTTTAGTGCCCGGATCACATAATTGGCTCCGCCTTCGGATAAGCTCTGCTCGGTAATTTCCAGCTCAACCTTATGCGCAGGAATATCGAATCGGGACAAACGAGCCAGAAATTTCTCAGCATAATCATCACGCAGGAATTCAACTGGAGCTGCATTAATTGAAATTGGTAAGATATCCAGACCTTCTGCCTGCCAGCGGCTCATATCCTCAAAGACTTTCAGCTGCATGGTTTCACTGATGCGCGAAGCCAGGTCATAGTCCTGGAAAGCTGAAAAAATATGAGAGGGTAACTGGATCTGATGCTGCTGATCCTGCCAACGCAGCAAGGCTTCAAAACCAATCACCTCACCATCGGAGAGGCGAACCTTAGGCTGATAATAAGGAATAATCTGATCCGCATGAATAATCTTGCGTGCCAGCGTCAGTTGTTTGGTCATGTTTTCCAGTGATCGGAACATCTCCTGATTAAACATGCGAATCCCACCACGACCACTATTTTTCAGATCATTCAGGGCAATATCAGCGCATTTCAGCAGGTTGGAACTATTCTGGGCATCACGCGGATAAACAGTACAACCAATACTCATACCGATACTCATGCGATGGCCGACATAACTTACTGGTTGTTCCAGCTGGGCATAAGCCAGTTGTGCAGTATTAATCAGCTGGGCTTCGTTTTCCAGATTTTTAACCAGAATGGCAAACTCATCGCCACCCAGACGGGCAACGACTATATTGTTGGAGCCAAAACAGGCCTGAAAACGCTTGCCTAAAACATGCAGCAGATGGTCCCCAGCAATATGACTCAAAGTGTCATTGATATGCCGGAAATAGTCCAAGTCGATCAGGAGCAGGCCAACCATCATTTGCTGTTGCTTGGCTTTTAGCAGCACCTGTTTAAAGGTCTTATAAAAGGCATTACGATTATACAGTCCGGTCAGTTCATCACGCTGAATCACGGCTTTTAAACGGCTTTCGGCTATTTTTTGCTGGCTGATATTGCGTGAAACACACAAGATATTTTGGGGAGTATTATTTTCGTCCAGAACTGGAGTCAGCAAATGATCCCAATATTCTGGGTCCTCATTCTCCGTCTGGGCTTTTTCTACAAAACGGCTATTTAAGCCTTGAGCAGCCTGTTTTAAAGCGCGTTGTCCGGTTTTTTTAACTTCAGCGGGTAACAGGTTTAACCATAAATGCGGGGCAGGCTGCTGTTCAGGATCAATCCCTAACTTATGACAGGCTGACTGATTGATATGACGGATCTCGCCTTGTGGAGACATCACTTTAATACAGTCGACACTGGCATCCAGCATGTTTTTCTGGGTAGAAATGACCTGAGACAGTTGTTGCTGAATCTCAAAATATTCATGGATGTCTGTCAGTGATACCGACCATTGCAGCAGATGTTCCGCGGTATGCTGAAACTTAATAGCCAAGGCACACATACGGTAGCTGGAATCAGCCGATTTAATCCGGCACTGGGTATTAAAGCCTTGTTGCTGATTCAGGGCAGCATGCCATTGCTTAGAAAACGCTGGTTGATCATCTGGATGAATCAGGCTTTGCCATTCTTTAGGACCATATTCACTTAAATTGGTGCCTAAATAATCCGAAAGTGCCTGATTAAAATATTCAATATTATCTTTGCCCAGCACCCAGAGTGGATGTGGCACATCATTGATTAGGTCCTGTAATAATCTGAATTTTGCCTGTTGCTCATTAGAAGATTGTATCGAGGTTGAAATAAGCGACTCAGCGCATTCTGCAGTTGTTCGTCTAGATTTATTATGCTTCATGCATCCCCACCGATACCACCCAAAGAGCATCCAATCAGTTACTCAAGTCCATTCTAATTAATATGAGACAATGTGAAATTTACAAGCTTATTAACCTGTAATTAATCATGTTCTATTTATCTACTTTTCATAAGATTAATCCATTCATTGTAAAAAAAATAGAGCTTTCTTACATAAATTAAATTTTTCTCATAAATGTTTGAAATATTGGAATCAAAACTACCAGTGTTAGAATGAAAGCAGAATTTAATTTGAGCCAATAATAAGATGTCAGACAGTCATATCCCGCTTCCAGAACGCTTGCGGCCTCGCGACCTTACAGAAATTATCGGGCAGGATCACTTGCTTGGAGAGAATGCACCTCTGCGTCAAATGATTGACCAAGGGCATTTACCATCGATTATCTTCTGGGGTCCACCTGGAGTAGGTAAAACCACAATTGCCTTGCTACTTGCCCAAGCGGTAGACCGGCCATTTATCAGCCTGTCTGCACTCAATACTGGTGTGAAGGAGTTGCGTGAAGTCATTGCAGAAAGTGGTGATCTGCTGACGCCCGTGGTGTTTATTGACGAGATTCACCGTTTTAATAAATCCCAGCAGGATGCACTGCTGAATGCCGTCGAAAAAGGCAAAATTACCTTGATTGGTGCGACAACGGAAAATCCATCTTTTGAAGTCAATAGTGCCTTGCTGTCACGTTGTCAGGTCTATACCTTAAATGCGCTGAGTGATGAAGCGATTCAGACTTTACTGACTCAGGCGATTCAGACTGACAAATTTCTGCAGGAACGCTATATCCAGATTGAAGAATTTGACGCCTTACTGCAGTTTGCCGCTGGGGATGCGCGTAAGGCGCTCAATCTGCTGGATCTGATTGCCAGTACCTTTGAGGCTGACCAGGAAAATATCATTACCAATGCGATTGTGGTCAAAGTCGCACAGCAGAATATTGCCCGTTATGACAAGTCTGGCGAGCAGCACTATGATCTGGTCTCGGCCTTCATCAAGTCGATTCGTGGCAGTGATCCGGATGCTGCCCTGTACTGGATGGCACGCATGCTGAAAGGTGGTGAAGATCCAGTCTTTATTGCCCGCCGTATGCTGATTGCGGCATCAGAAGATATTGGCAATTCCAATCCGAATGCCTTGTTGCTGGCGGGCGAATGTTTCCGTTCGGTTCAAGCGATTGGTATGCCGGAATGCCGGATTATTCTGGGACAATGTGCGGTTTACCTGGCGACCAGTGCCAAAAGTAATAGTACGTATCTCGCCATTAATAAAGCGATGGATCTGGCTGAAAAAACGGCCAATTTGCCAGTGCCTTTACATTTGCGTAATGCACCGACCAAGTTGATGAAAGAGCAAGGTTATGGAGTGAATTATCTGTATCCACACAACTATCCGGAACATTTTGTTTTGCAAGATTACCTGCCGCCTGAGCTGAAAGGCACCAAACTGTACGAATCGGCACGTAATAAGCGTGAAGTGGAAGGCGAACGTCTGCAACAACGTCGCTGGCAGCAGGAACAACAGCAGCAGTAAACAAAAAAAAGCCCAATTCAAGGAGAATTGGGCTGAAATAGGATGTCTTGGGGGAGATACATCCTAGAGGGTAAAAGGTATAAATCTGGTCGGCAACATCAGATGGATTGCATCTGCTGAGGATGTTGCCGGAATGCAGTAATATTAAGATATGCATTGAATAATGTAAAAACGATCATTTTTATTAATAAAATTCATTTTTTCGATCATAAGATTAGACAATAAAAAACCGGGCTATTTGCCCGGTTCTTTGAAGCATTACTCGTGCTTAGATATCTTCAAGATTGATACCTAAACGTGCAGCAACTTCTTCGTACGCTTCAACCACGCCGCCTAGGCCTTGACGGAAACGGTCTTTATCCAGTTTTTTCTTGGTGTCTTTATCCCATAGACGGCAACCGTCTGGAGAGAATTCGTCACCCAGTACGATACGGTCGTGGAACACACCGAATTCAAGTTTAAAGTCAACCAGAAGCATATTACCCGCTTCGAATAATGCCTTAAGCACATCGTTCACTTGGTAAGTCAGTTCTTTCATTTTTGCCAGTTGTTCAGCAGTCGCCCAACCTAAAGCAATCGCTTGAGATTCGTTCACCATTGGATCGCCTAGCGCGTCATCCTTGAAGAACAATTCGAATGTTGGAGGCGTTAACTCTTTACCTTCTTCTACACCCAGACGACGGCATAAAGAACCCGCAGCATAGTTACGTACTACACATTCTACTGGAATCATTTTAAGTTTTTTCACCAGCACTTCAGTCGGTGTCAGCAGTTTCTCAAAATGAGTTTCAATACCAGCAGCAGCCAGCTTTTCCATGATGAAGGCGTTAAAACGGTTATTCACCTTACCTTTACGATCCAGTTGTTCGATTTTTTCGCCATTGAATGCGGACGCATCGTCACGAAAAACTAAAATCAGGTGGTCTTCACTGTCCGTGGTATAGACAGATTTCGCTTTACCAGTATAGAGCAAGGTTTGTTTTAACATGAGGGAACCTTCTACAAAAAAAAATGCCTAGAAAATGTCTAGGCTGGCCAATTTTGGTAAATCTGGTTTAACAGTTCTGCTGCTTTTTCGCGGTCGGCAAAACTGTTATCGGGATTAAACACAGCCAGGGTGTTACTCGAACCTGCGGGAGAGAGTCTTAAAACATAGGTTTGCTGATCGACCTGAATCGCTACTTCATAACGATCTTTATTTTGACCAACGATAGAATGGTTAAGGCTGCTAAGCGTGGCAAGAGTGTATTGCCATATTGTAGCAGCATTTCCATCAATTTTGAGCAGTGGATTTTGATTTCCGTCAGTGACTAATTGAGGCTTTCCTGAAAAATTTTCTTGAGTTTCATCTGCTTGAGTTGAATTTACTGGCTGTGCAGTAGGGCGTGGCATCGCAAAGCGGTTACCACGCTGATTTTCAAGCTTTGGTGCATTTTCCAGGGCAAGCGGATCCACTGTTGGAGCAGGGTACAAAGGCGTTGCAGGACGAACCATTGACCCTTCAGGATATTGCAATGGTTGCAGCGTGGTTGTTTCTTTATAGTCCAAGGTACCGTTTTTAAAGGCCATTGAACTACAACCTGCTAAACTGAATACTGAAAGTGCCAGGGTAAGTCCTAAACGTAATTGCATAATCGTTGCTCTTTATTTAATGACGCTCGCTTCTACAAGTGCCTCATGAAGCGGAGCGCGATATTGTTCTGCAAGTGGTGTTAATGGAAGGCGAATACCTGTACCAATTAAGCCCATATCATGGAGAGCCCATTTCACAGGAATTGGGTTTGATTCGCAAAATAGAATATTGTGTAAATTTGCAACCTGAGCATTGAGCTCTTCAGCACGTGTCGCATCGCCTGCAATGGCTGCAGCACATACTTCACTCATGACTTTTGGTGCAACGTTGGCAGTCACAGAGATATTGCCTTTGGCACCATGACCCATTAACTCATAGGCAGTTGCATCATCACCTGAGTAAACAGTCATATTTTTACCTGCCAGACCTTCAATCAGGGCAGCACCACGGGCTACATCACCTGTTGCATCTTTAATGCCTACGATTTGTGGAATATCTGCCAGACGGATCACGGTTTCGTTGGCCATGTCCACGCCAGTACGGCCTGGAACGTTATAAAGAATTTGAGGTAGGTCAACCGCTTCAGCAATGGCTTTATAATGCTGGTATAGGCCTTCCTGAGTCGGTTTGTTGTAATAAGGAGTAACCAGCAGGGCAGCATCAGCGCCAAGTTCTTTGGCTTCCTGAGTCAGCTCGATTGCTTCACGAGTCGAGTTTGCGCCTGTACCGGCAATGATAGGGATACGTTTATTTGCGACACGAATGATTTCTTTGATCACTTGGGTGTGCTCGCTCATGCTGAGCGTTGATGCTTCACCAGTAGTACCTACAGCCACAATGCTGTTGGTGCCTTCTGCAATATGCCACTCAACCAGCTTTTCGAGACCCTTCCAATCTACGCTGCCATCTTCAAACATGGGGGTGACGATTGCGACAATGGAACCCTGAATGGTCTGTGCTTGCTGAGTCATTTTAAAAAACTATCCTATTTGTCCATCCGAAGAGAATGAGAAAACATATTTGGGATGGGTTTGTATTTTGATTTGTAGCAAATTCAATAGATTTGCACTGAATTGAATATTGCTTATGCAAATTATGACTGATCAAACGCATAAGAACAATATGCTTTAGTAAAAGCCACTGAATTCTTTATACAAAGCCTCCAGGCAACAATCAAGTTTTAATCGTTATGATTTTTTGCTGTCCAAATCATCCTTTATCCTCCAGCAGTATGAAAGCTAATAAATTCATTCTTTCAAGGAAAAGTACACAGAATAAGTCACTTAACTAAAGAAAATAGATTCAGAGAACATTCTTTTATGGCGTTTTAGGAGGAGCATTAATATTTATATTCGATGAATTAAGAGCTAAAATATATCGAATAATAAACCTCATTTATGAGGAATAAAAAGCAAAAATGCCTGAACTAATCTTTTTTTCATATTAGTGATCAGCCCCGAATTTTTCTCACTGTTGAATTTCCGGGTTTGATGTATAAGTCTAAATCCAAAAATACTGGGATTTTAATACTTCTCATTAATTGCTTTTTTGACTTTATCGAACAGCATCTTAAAGTCATCAATTTTCTGGATTTTTCAGTATATCCGAGCAAATTGTTCAACTTATTGGTAGTTAATTCTATTTGAGCGCTCATAAATGATGGCCTCTCTTTTGAACGCTGATTGAACAAGGATATTCCAATGGAAAAATCAGACAATAAGCACGCGATCATCACGGTAGGGATCTGCTTTCTGATCGCTGTGATTGAAGGCCTGGATATTCAGGCTGGCGGGATTGCCGCTGCTGGTATTCGTGAGCACTTTGGTCTTGATAGCTCACAATTGGGTGTGTTTTTTAGTGCAGGGATTCTGGGTCTATTGCCTGGTGCACTGGTCGGTGGTCGATTTGCGGACCGTATTGGCCGTAAGAAAGTTTTAATCTGGTCAACCGCAATTTTTGCACTATTTACCTTATGTACCGTGTGGGTGAATAGTTTCCACAGCTTGCTGGCAGTTCGTTTTCTGGCGGGTGCGGGTCTTGGCGGTGCAATGCCAATCTTAATCACGCTGGCTTCTGAAGCCGTGGCTCCACAAAACCGTGGACGTGCCGTGGGCCTGATGTACTGCGGTATGCCAGTGGGCGCTGCGATCTTGTCTTTAATCGCAGCAACTGAATTCGGTGCAAACTGGAAAAATGTTTTTTACTTAGGTGGTTTATTGCCCATCATCGTGATTCCACTGATGATGTTGTGTCTGCCTGAATCTAAAGAATACTTAAAAGCACAAAACAAAACAGCCGCAGAACGTGCAGCATCTCCTCAGGGTTCATTCAAGGATCTGTTTAACTCTGACAACCTGCTTCGTACGCTTTGCATCTGGGTCAGCTACTTCTTCACCCTGATGGTGGTGTACATTATGTTGAGCTGGTTGCCATCATTGTTCATGGAACTGGGCTTCACCCGTAAAGGTGGTTCAACTGCACAGTTCTACTTCATGGTGACTGCAACGATTGGTACTGTGATTTTGGGTATGCTGACGGATCGCCTGAAAAAAGCCTATGTCATTCTGTTGATGTATGGCGGTATCCTGGCGGGTCTATTGGCACTCAACGGTGCAAGCTCACTTGAACAGATGTACATGGCCGCAGCATTGGCAGGTGCCTTTGTGATTGGTTGTCAGGGCGTACTCTATGCCTTCGGTAGTATCGTTTACCCGACTGAAGTACGTGGTACAGGGGTAGGTGTTGCTTCTGCAGTTGGTCGTATCGGCGCCATGCTTGGCCCTGCAATTGCGGGTCAGCTACTGACAGCAGGCTTCGGTGCAGCAGGGGTGATCTCGGCAGCGATTCCATGTATCGTAATCTCTGCGGTATGTATGCTATTCCTGGTCAGCCGTACCAAAGTTTAAAAATAAAAAGATGAATATCCAAAAAGCCTGCAGTGATGCAGGCTTTTTATTTCCTGGTATCAGTTCAGCTAAAGACAAATTCTTTCTATATTTTGCAGAGCAATAGCTTTTACAGTTAACTCATCATACGTTTTATCAGAATGCAGAGTCATTCTATTTTTACCTAAAGGGCTAAAAATTTTCTTTAGTTTTAGGCTATGCTTGGATGCAAACTCAGATTTCAAGGGATGAAAATGATGCAGAATGCGGCGCTGATTGTGGTGGATGTACAAAAAGGATTTACCCCAGGTGGAAATCTGGCTGTTACTAATGCCGATCAGATTATTCCGAATATCAACCGATTGGGGCAGTACTTTCAGAATATTGTGCTGACTCAGGATTGGCATCCGGCAGAGCATATCTCCTTTGCAGACAATCATCCTAATCAAGCAGCCTATGACACGATTCAGCTGGATTATGGTTCTCAGGTTCTCTGGCCGAGTCATTGTGTACAAGGAACTGAGGATGCTGAATTCCATCCGGAGCTAAACCTTCCGCAAGCCCAACTGATTATACGTAAAGGCTTTCATCAAAATATCGACAGTTACTCCGCCTTTATGGAAGCTGATCGAAAAACCAGTACCGGTCTGGCCGGCTATTTACGTGAGCGCGGTATTGATACCGTATTTATCGTGGGTATCGCGACTGATTTCTGTGTGGCCTGGACTGCGATGGATGCCTGCAAACTTGGTTTTAAGGCCTATGTCATTGCGGATGCCACCAAAGGCATAGACCTGAATGGTTCGCTACAACATGCCTGGCAGGACATGCTGGCACAGGGCGTAAAACGGATTTATCTGAAAGATATTATTAATGCTGCCTAAGCGCTGACTTAAGGCGATTAGGGCCATTTGCCATTATGCAATGGTTTATTTACTTTGAGGCATCCACAGATGCCTTGATTTCTTTTTCATGACACTTGGATTTTCCCATGTCAGCACTTCTTCAATTTAGTCAGTTTGTCCAAAAGACCTTTGCTCTATGGGTCATTCTGTTTTCAGCCATTGCCTTGATGCTGCCGGATCTTTTTGTCTGGTTACGCGCCTATATTCCCTGGATGCTGGGTCTGATCATGTTTGGCATGGGTATGACCATGACACCAGGCGATTTTAAAAGTATCTTGCAAAGTCCCAAGGCCGTTGCGATTGGGGTCGTGGCTCAGTTTATGGTGATGCCAGGGTTAGCCTTTTTACTCTGTCAGCTATTCCAGCTTCCGGCTGAAATTGCGATTGGTGTAATTCTGGTGGGCTGCTGTCCAGGCGGCACCGCATCCAATGTGATTACCTATATGGCCAAAGGTAATACGGCCTTGTCTGTAGCGTGTACTTCGGTATCAACTTTATTGGCACCGCTTTTGACTCCGGCAATTTTTTATCTGCTGGCCAGCCAATGGATTGAAATTAATGCCTTGTCCATGCTGATTTCGATTCTGCAAGTGGTGCTGTTTCCAATCATTTTAGGTTTGATTATCCGCGCCCTTCTAAAAACCAAGGTAGAAGGCTATATCCAAGTAATGCCAGTAATTTCAGTGATTGCCATTGTCGCAATTGTGGCAGCAATTATTGCCGGCAGTAAAACCCAGATTCTGGAATCTGGTTTAATGATTTTGGGTCTTGTGGCTTTACACAATGGAATGGGCTATTTACTGGGTTATTGGGCCAGTCGCATATTTCACTTGGCAGAAATTGACTGTCGTGCAGTATCCATTGAAGTGGGGATGCAGAATTCTGGTCTGGGTGTGGCCTTGGCGGCGACCCATTTTGCTGCATCTCCAATGACGGCTTTGCCAAGCGCCATTTTCAGCCTATGGCATAATATTTCAGGACCTGCTTTAGCCACTTATTGGGCTGCCAGACAAACTGAAAAAACGGACACTTAATTGCAGTTTGATGACGGCGCCTAACGAGCCATAGCATGATTTTTTATACGGTGAAAAATTAAAATATTAATTTATATGGATTTATCGAGCTTTGTAACATAAGTGTCATGAAGTCTGCCTAAGATCGCCACTCAATGATGTGAAACAACAGACTGTAATCAGCAGCATTGAGAGGGCATGGAACAATTTCAGCATTCGTCAGCGACCTATTTTAATCGGGAACTTTCCTTATTTGAATTTCAGCGTCGTGTCTTGGCACAAGCACTCGATCCGAATTTACCGATTTTAGAGCGCTTAAACTTCCTGATTATTTTTTCCCGTAACCTGGATGAGTTTTTTGAAATCAGGATTGCCGGGCTGATGAAACAGCAAGATCTGAATGCGACTACCCGGACGCCTGATGCTGTACCCACCGAGCTGATTCTACAAGAACTGTCCCAGTCCATTCATGCCACAGTGAACAAACAGTATGAGGTTCTGAATCATGCAATTTTGCCTGAACTCCAGGCGCAGGGGATTCAGTTTCTTCAATACCAGGATCTTCTGGAAAAACATAAGGCCTGGATTGCAGCCTTTTTTGCCAAAGAAGTGCAACCGGTACTGACCCCGATCAGTCTGGATCCTTCACATCCTTTTCCACGTTTGGTAAATAAAAGTCTGAACTTTATTATCAGCCTGGAAGGTAAAGATGCCTTTGGCCGTGAAATCGAGATGGCGATTGTGCCGGCACCACGTTCCTTACCCTGCCTGATTAAAATTCCGGAAGATGTCACCGGAAACAATACCACCCAGATCTTTCTGACTGCGATCATCCAGCAGCATATCAGTGATTTGTTTCCCGGCATGAAAGCGACCGGATGTTATGCCTTTCGGGTTACCCGCAATGCCGATCTGGTATTGTCGGAAGATGTCGATGATCTGGCGGTGGCTTTAAAAGACGAACTGTGTTCGCGCCGCTTTGGTCGTGCAGTACGCCTGGAAATTGAAAATGACTCTCCACAGAACATCATCGACTATTTGCTAGATGAATTTGATCTGACGGAACAGGAGCTGTACCGGATTGATGGACCGATCAATTTGTCCCGCCTGAGTACCAGCTTTGAGTGTCCGGAATTAAAGTATCCGCATTTTAGTCCGGTCATTCCGAAAATTTTCCGTAAACAGAAAAGTATTTTTGAAATTTTAAAGGCACAGGATGTGCTGCTGCATCATCCTTTTGATTCATTCCAGCCGGTGATTACTTTACTGCGCGAAGCGGCCAAGGACCCGGCGGTGCTGGCGATCAAGCAGACGCTATACCGCAGTGGTCCGGATTCGGAAATTGTTCAGGTGCTGGCAGAAGCCGCACGGAATGGCAAGGAAGTCACGGCCGTGATTGAATTGCGGGCGCGTTTCGATGAAGAATCCAATATTATGGTGGCCAATATCCTGCAAGAAGCCGGGGCAGTGGTGGTCTATGGCATCGTCGGTTATAAGACCCATGCCAAAATGATTCTGATCGTCCGGCGTGAAAATCAGGAACTACTGCGTTATGCGCATCTAGGTACCGGAAACTATCATGCCGGGAATGCCCGTATGTATACTGATTACGGCCTGATGACCACACAGCCGGATATCTGTGAAGATGTGCATCGCATGTTCCAGGAACTGACCGGCATGGGCAAAATGGCCAAACTGAAAGCCTTGCTGCATGCACCGTTTACCCTGCATAGCGAACTGCTGAAACTGATTGAGCAGGAAAAGGCATTTGCCCTAGCTGGAAAAGCCGCGCATATCATCATCAAAGTGAATGCGTTGACTGAACCGCAATTGATTGCTGCCCTCTATCAGGCGTCACAGGCCGGGGTGAAAATTGACCTCATTGTGCGTTCAATCTGTTGCCTGATTCCACAAGTCACCGGCATGTCAGAAAATATCCAGGTCCGTTCAATCGTCGGACGTTTCCTGGAACATACCCGAGTCTATTATTTTGAGCATGGCGGCGCCAAGAAACTGTATTGTGCCAGTGCCGACTGGATGGGGCGCAACCTGTTTTCCAGGGTCGAAACCTGTTTCCCGGTGCTGGATCCAGAGCTGAAAAAACGGATTTATAAAGATGGCCTGATCAGCTATTTAAAAGATTGTCAAAATGCATGGGAATTAGATGCCGATGGTCAATGGCATAAAGTCCCCTGTCAGGATCCGGCCCAGCCTTATAATGCCCAGCAATATCTGCTGGAACAAAAACAGTTAAAAATTTAAAGGGTAGTCCAAGACACGCTGGCGTATTTGTCTTGTACCCATCAAAAAGCCGGATATTGGATCCGGCTTTTTTTTAATTGCAACATTCAGGGATATTTATGACGCTTTAGACTGTTTCGATTTGAGAATCTCGGTTCTGAAGCTTTGCGCCAGTTCAGCACTTTCTGCATCCATCCCATTAACCACAAAGGCATGACGGGTCAGAACATTGGTCGGATTTGGCATGCTGACCAGCTCAAAGTGGTCCCCGATCTGTTTTAACAGGGCATTAGGAACATGCAGCGCACTTTCTTTAGCCACCAGTTGTTGCACCAAACGTTCTGCAGCCTGAACGGAATTAAGCTGCATTTCTTCAACGGCTGAAGAAATCGCGCTACGTGTCTGCAGGACAAAACGTTTTTCTTCGCGATAACGCTTATACAGGACTTCTGAAAGCAACTGGAATACTGAACTGATCATGGTCAGACAGGCGAGGGCATCTGGCTTCTCTGCCGCAATACTGATACTGGCACCTTTTTCATCAAACTTGTGCACGGTACAAATATCTGTGCTGTTCAGTTTGTAATGCTGGATGCACAGTTCAGTGGCTTTGTTCAGGAAAATCTGGCACAGGTTGAAATAAGGAACCGATACCGTTTTATTCACACTATCCAGCAACTGTTTTGGATCATAGAACTGAATATTCAAGCTCAGACTATCGGTATCCAGGACCACAGGTTTGCTGTCTTTTTCTTTCGGTTTGTTTTTCAGGGCTTGCTGTGCCTGGGCAATGGCGAGGGCGGCATTATGCTTTTCCTGTTCCAATGCCTGAGTCAAAGTCTGAATCTCGAATTTCAGTCGCGATTCATTATTGATACGTGCCAGATACTCGGTACGGCTCGGACGCGCTACTGCACGATAACCGACCCAAAGCAGACCATGAATAATAAAAGAGAACAGAATGGCAAGCCATTGAGTCCGCAGAATTTCACCAATACTTGGCTCAATCAGGGTGATTTCAATCACACCGACTTTTTTCTCGTTTTGTAGGGCATCACGGACAAAAACTTCCCCATCACGGGTCTTGGTCAGTCCACCAGTGGCTAAAACCTGACCATTCGCATCCAGGATGCGAATTGAAGCAACGCTTGGGTTAGTCGCATAACGGTTGGCCAGAAGTGCCAGAGAAACGCGGTTCGCCGGTTCAAGCTCCGCCAGGCTGTCTGTGACCAGTTGGCTCGTCATGAGCTGTCCCTGGTTGGCACGGTTATCATTCAGTTGGTGAGTCGTTGCCAATACCAGTAAAAAGGTATGCAGAGCAAAACTTACAATCAGTAGGCTAGCAAATAGCCCTTGTCTAGGCGCATTCAACGTAAACTTCCAAGGCAATTCTGTTCAATTTCGATTATGATTCTAACAATAGTTGTAGCTCAGACCCGAGTCAATTCATGCGAGAAATCATTCTTATATCATTCTTAGGACCCGACCAGCCTAATCAATTTACACGATTAATGCAGGTTTTGTCCGCTCATTCCTTACAGATTCTAGATGTGGGGCAAGCGGTCATTCATAATCAACTGACCTTAGGTATTGTTGTATCGTCTGATGACCAAACTGCAACAGCATTAGCCATGAAGGAAATCCTGATTCTAGCACATGATATCGGGTTAACAGTGCGCTTTAAACCAATCTCTGCTGCTGAATATGAACAGTGGGTAAGAGAGGGTGGCCGCACACGTTATATCGTAACGGCATTGGCCCCGGAATTAAATGCCTCTCATCTGCAAGCCGTAACCCAGATTGTGTCGAGTCAGGGCTTCAATATTGAAACCGTGACCCGTCTTTCTGGCCGTCCTGAGCTGGATGGTTCCAATACTGGCCCTAAACGTGCCTGTGTACAGTTTGGTCTGAAAGGCCAGATGCTGGATGCAGCAGCCATGCGTGCAGCCTGCTTAAGCCTGTCGAATAACCTGAATGTCGATGTGGCAGTACAAGAAGATAATGCTTACCGCCGTAATCGCCGTCTGGTCTGCTTTGACATGGACTCGACCCTGATCGAGCAGGAAGTGATTGATGAGCTGGCGATCGAAGCAGGTGTCGGTATTCAAGTCTCTGAAATTACTGAACGTGCGATGCAGGGCGAGCTGGACTTCCAGCAAAGTTTCCGTGCTCGTGTTGCTTTATTAAAAGGCATGGATGCATCGGTATTGCCAAAAATTGCAGAACGTCTGACCGTGACTGAAGGTGCAGAACGTCTGATTTCAACCCTGAAAGCACTGGGCTACCGTACTGCGATTCTGTCTGGCGGATTCCAGTATTTTGCAGAATATCTGCAAGCCAAACTAGGAATTGATGAAGTTCATGCCAACATTCTGGATGTGCAGAATGGCGTGGTGACAGGCGAAGTCAAAGGTCATATCGTAGATGGCGCACGTAAGGCTTTATTACTCCGCGAAATTGCCGACAATATGGGAATTTCTTTGGAACAGACCATTGCTGTGGGTGATGGTGCCAATGACCTGCCAATGCTTTCAATTGCAGGTCTGGGGGTGGCTTTCCGTGCCAAACCTTTAGTTCGTCAGAATGCCAATCAGGCCATTTCCAGCGTGGGTCTGGATGGTGTGCTCTACCTGCTCGGTGTACATGATAAAGATCTGAGCCGCGCGTAACACATAGCTTTTCGGTGAAATCCAACGCGGCCTTAGGGTCGCGTTTTTTTATATTTTTAGCTTAACTTTTATCGAAGGACGGCGCAGCTTGTCTATAAATACCCCGATCATCTTAAACGGAAAATATTTTTTTTAAGTTGATGAAAGGGCATATGATTTTGTAATGACACGCCAACATCGACGCAGCAATTGATCCACAAATACTGTGAAAATAAAAAATGTAATGACAAAATAATATCGCGACAAAGTATGTCGTAAGGGGAGAAAACAGGACTTTTTTTATGCAAAAAACTCAGCATAATGCATGCATAGAGATACAAATCAACACATTCCATTTTATTGATTTAACGAAATTCAATAGGTAGGACGGTTGCAATATCAAGCATACACACTATCCTTTTGGATGGAGGGGTTTATATGGTAACAGCGAATCTAGCAACTCTCGTAGGCTTTAGTTTAGTCGCCGCGGCTGTGCTTGCTGTTTTCTTCTCGCCTTATCGTCGCTGGTTAAGTTTTATGGCTGCGGGAATGCTAGCCTGGGGCCTGATCGAAGTGATTCGAGTAGGTACTCAAGCCTTGTTTGAGCTCCCGATGACATATAGCTATCTGACAGCTTTAACGGCCGTGATGGTCGTAGTGACCTTACTGTTATTGCGTGAAGATCGACGTGCAGAGCGTGCTTTGGCTAAACGCCGTTATATCGAACATACACCAGTGTATGAAGATGACCAGCAGCAGCTGTCTAGCCGTTAAGTTCTCTAATATCAGCGAAATAATGCACCTGCGGGTGCATTTTTCGTTTAGAAATATGATACAAAGTCCTGCATCTGCCTGGCTTTGATCTATGCTAGGATATTTGTCAATTTTCGTACAATTAGAATAGGCATAATTCCATGAAACTGTCCTCCATTCCTGTGCTCAAACTTCCTCTGGTTGACCTCAGTACTGATCCACTTGATTTGCTGGTCGCAGGTCTTGCATTACGTATGAAGCAGTTAGCGCGTACCAGTCCGAAATTTATTGAACTGGTACATGAACGCCAGTTCCGTATCCAGATCGGAACAGATGAGGGAATGGCACGTCAGATCGTTGTGAATAATGGTCATATTGATACCGTTTCAGGTGATGCAGAAAAAGCTGATTTTGTGCTGCAATTTGCTGATAGCGAACAGGGTGTAAAAACGTTGCTTAAAGGTGATCCGACTGCATTCATGACCGGTATGCAAAGTGGCACGATTAAAATGGAAGGCGATTTTGGTCTGCTGGTCTGGTTTAACCAAGTTGCGAAAATGATTCCACCTAAACTGCCAAAACCGGTCAAAGAAAAAGTGAAAATGGCACGCCAGTTTATTAAAGAGAAAACTGGTAAGTAGTCTAAAGGCTTATTGAATAATCATTTTTCTACTGTAAAGTACCCCCTTTATTTTTAGGGGGTATTTTTATGAAAAAATTAATTACAGCAAGTTTAATTGCTACATCGTTAACCATGACAGGTTGTGCGAGTATTATTTCAGGATCAACTCAGACCCTGACATTTAAGTCCGTTCCTGAACAAGCATCAATTTCTATTGCAAATAAATCTGGTGAAAAAGTACATACTGGCGTTACGCCTGCAACAGTGACACTTAAGCGTGGGAATGGATTTTTTAAACCAGCAGCTTACGATGTAACTTTTAAAAAAGAAGGATTCCAGACTAAAACAGTTCAAGTTACTGGCACAGTGAATGGCTGGTATATCGCAAATATTATTTTTGGTGGCTTGATTGGATTATTGATTGTTGATCCTGCGACAGGCGCAATGTATACCTTAAATCCAAGTGACATCAATGCGGTTCTTGAAGAGAATCAGACTGCCTCACAAAAAGGGCAACAATCCCTTACGGTTATGTTAGTTCAAGATATTCCAGCAGATATAATGATCCGAGCAAAATATATTACCACTCTCTAAGAGTGTAGGAAAAAAGCCCTCATTTAGAGGGCTTTTTTCATTCTGGAACAATGACAGTTTATTCAACTTCCAGATTAAAAGTCACAGGCCCATCATTGACCAGATGCACTTTCATATCGGCCGCAAAAATACCGGTTTGTACATTTTCGAACTGGCTCTGCGCATATTCAACCAGCTGTTCATACAGGGCCTTGGCATCGCTTGGCGGCATGGCGGGACCAAAATCCGGACGTAAGCCTTTTTGAGTTTGCGCCATCAAGGTAAATTGAGACACCAGCAGTAAACCGCCACTGGCCTGACTGACATTCCAGCCCATCTTGCCTTGTTCATCATCAAAGAAGCGATATTTCAATATCTTATCAATCAGTTTTTTGCCTTTTTCCAGATTGTCTTCTTTACCCAGACCCAGAAAAACCAAAATACCTTTGCCAATTTCTCCGGTGGTTTCACCATCGACCACGACTTTGGCTTCCAGTACCCGTTGTAATAATGCACGCATAATCAATTTCAGTCAGATTCAAAATTGCCGCCATTGTAGCAAGATCAGACTCATCTATTATTAAGTTAATATCTAAAAAACGAGCTTAATTTATTGATTATCATTGATAATATTTTAAACTATCTAAAAACACGATCGTAATCATAAAAATTATCTGTTTTATCTATTTTTTGCTCTCAAGTATCTTAGCTGCATGCAGGAAAGGTATTAAATTGAGAGATTTAGAAATGTTTAAGCGTTCATTACTTGTTGCAATGCTTGCAACGGTGACAGCTGCCCAAGCTGCGCCATTAACCAAAGATAACGGGGCACCAGTCGGTGATAACCAGAACTCGATCACTGCGGGTCTACAAGGTCCAACTTTGCTGCAAGATGTGCAACTGGTTCAAAAACTGCAACGTTTTGGCCGTGAGCGCATTCCTGAACGTGTAGTACACGCACGTGGTACAGGGGCTTATGGTGAATTCGTTACGACTAAAGATCTGTCTGATTTAACAATTGCTTCTTTATTCAAGGCCGGTACCAAAACTCCAGTTTTTGTGCGTATGTCTACCGTTATTCATGGTAAAGGTTCACCAGAAACCCTACGTGACCCTCATGGTTTCGCCATCAAATTCTATACTCAGGAAGGTAACTGGGACTTAGTCGGTAACCAGACGCCAGTTTTCTTTATCCGTGATGCGATCAAATTCCCGGATTTCATCCATGCGATGAAACCAAGCCCGGTCACCAACGTACAAGATGCCAACCGTGTATTTGACTTCCTGTCTAGCCAGCCTTGGGCAACCAACATGCTGACTTATGTTTATGGCAAGCAAGGTGTCCCAACCAGCTACCGCGAACAGGACGGTTTCGGTGTACATGCCTACAAACTGTATAACGACAAAGGCGAATACAAGTACGTGAAATTCAACTTCCGCTCTAAACAGGGTGTGAAGGGCTTGAACGTCAAAGAAGCGGCTGTACAACAAGGTAAAGATTTCAATCACTTGACCAATGATCTTTATAACAACATCTATGCAGGTAATTTCCCGAAATGGGATTTGTATATTCAGGTACTTGATCCTAAAGATCTGAACAGCTTTGATTTCGATCCGCTAGATCCAACCAAAATCTGGCCAACCAACCTGGTTCCAGAAGTAAAAGTCGGTACATTGACGCTGAACCGTATGCCGAAGAATTTCTTCAATGAAACTGAACAGGCTGCATTTGCACCAGGTAACTTGGTTCCTGGTATCGAACCATCTGAAGACCGTCTGTTACAGGGCCGTATCTTCTCTTATTCAGATACACAAATGTACCGTCTAGGTGCGAACCATCAGCAAATTCCGGTAAATCGTCCTGTGGTGAATGTGAACAACAATAACCAGGAAGGTCACATGAATGTGTCTGAACGTGATTCTGATGTGAACTACGAGCCAAGCCGTAAAGAGCCAAAACCGGCAACTGAAAAAGCGCGTGCAGTTGAAACGCCATTGACTGGTCATGTGCAACAGATCGGTACTAAAGAGCAAAACTTCAAGCAAGCCGGTGATTTGTACCGTTCATATACTGCCAAAGAGAAAGATGACCTGATCATGAACCTAGCGGCTGATCTGGGCAATGTCAAAGATTCAGAAACCAAGCACATCATGTTGTCTTACTTCTATAAGGCAGATGCGGACTACGGTATGCGCATGACTAAAGCTGTCAATGGTGACATCGCTATCGTTAAAGCCAAAGCTACAAAATTAAAAGACTAATCCCGATTGGTCTTGAGGAACTGGTGACTAGGGCATAGCGCATCACCTCCAAAAAGTCCTGTAATACTCCAAACCTTTCCTGCACCCTAGGGGGAGTTTTACAGGCACTCCGTTTTTCATTCCATCTCAGGTTAATTAAGTCTTTCAAGACTTAAATTTCTTTTCGATTTCTGTTGGAGTTCATCATGAAAGTTTTACCACACGCATTTTTAGCCAGTATTCTTGCCTTTAGCTCCGCATTCGCAACTGCTGCTGAAGTGAAGAATGTCTCCCCTGCAAAAACTGTGGCAAGCGTTCAGATGACCTCACAACAGGAATTGATCGATCTGTTTTTTGCTGCCGCTAAAATCGGCAATAGCGAAGTGATCAATGAATTTTTAAAACACGGCTTTCCAGTCGATGTACGCAATAAAGATGGTTATACCCCGTTGATGATGGCGACCTATTATGGCCATCAGGATATTGTGACCACCTTACTGGCCAAAGGGGCAGACCGCTGCGCCCGGGACAACCGTGGCAATACGGCCTTGATGGGTGCCTTATTTAAAATGGAATTTACCATTGCCAAACAGCTGCGTCAGGTTGACTGTGATGCCCAAGCCAAGAAAACCGGGCAAAAAACCACAGCTGAATTTGCCAAGGTGATCGGTCAGGAAAAGCAGCTACAGAAAATTATCAAGGAACAGGAAAACGGACTGAAAGCAGTCAAATAACTGTGTGGGAAGCGGTTTATTTTCTTGAACTTTTGTCGATAATTCAGCTAGCTGTACGTAAATCCTGCAATATTGCTTAAACTTTTATGCTTTAATGCGGGATAAGCACAGCGATATTTTCCTTAGTTATGGCTCCAATTATCCACTCTTTGTTAGATACTGACTTGTATAAATTCACCATGCTACAAGTGGTATTACATAAGTTTCCGCAAACGCATAGTGTCTATCATTTCCGTTGTCGCAACCTGGAAGATACAGAATATCCGCTGACAGATATTCTGGATGATTTGAATCACCAACTGGATTTGCTGTGTCAGCTCAAATTTAAAGAAGACGAATTACAATATTTACGCAGCCTGCGTTTTATCAAAAGCGATTTTGTGGATTATCTGGAACTATTCCAGCTTAAACGCCGTTTTATTAAGGCCACCATCGACAATGAAGGCCGCCTGGATATTACTATTGAAGGCCCCATGGTTCAGGCAATGATGTTTGAAATCTTTGTACTGGCCATTGTGAATGAACTGTATTTCAGCCGCATCCGTACACCCGAAGTGCGGGCTGAAGGTGAGCGCCGTCTTAAGGCCAAAATCGAATTGCTGAAACAATACGATGCATCACAGGATCCGAATGATCCGCCATTCCTGGTCTCGGACTTTGGTACCCGCCGTCGTTATAGTTTTGATTGGCAAAAGCATGTCGTCGAAGAATTCAATAAAGCTGCACCACACGTGTTCCGTGGGACCAGTAATGTGTATTTAGCCAAAGAGTTGGGTATTACCCCGATTGGCACCATGGCGCATGAATTTCTGCAAGCCTTTCAGGCGTTAGATGTGCGTCTGCGTAATTTCCAGAAAGCCGCCCTGGAAACCTGGGTGCAAGAATACCGTGGTGACCTTGGAATTGCCTTAACCGATGTAGTCGGTATGGATGCTTTCCTGCGTGACTTTGACCTGTACTTTGCGAAACTGTTTGATGGCTTGCGTCATGACAGTGGTGATCCCTATGAATGGGGTGACAAAGCTTATGCGCATTATAAAAAGCTGAAAATTGACAGCAAAACCAAAATGCTAACTTTTAGTGATGGCCTGAATCTGGAAAAAGCCTGGAAATTGCATCAATACTTTAAAGATCGCTTCCAGGTCAGTTTTGGGATCGGAACGAATTTGACCAATGACATGGGACAAACCCCACTCAATATTGTGCTGAAACTGGTGGAATGTAACCGTCAGTCAGTCGCGAAAATTTCCGATAGCCCAGGAAAAACCATGACGGATAATGATACTTTCCTGGCATATTTGCGTCAGGTGTTCAATATCTCAGAACCTGCCTAAAAATATCTGCTTTATTCAAAAAACCGCTTCAATCATGAGGCGGTTTTTTCTTGGATGATGGTCTTTCTTAAATCAGCTTTAGCTAAAATTATGCTAAGGATCTAGATAAAAACAACATAATTGAAAAAATGAGCTGTGCTAAGATCAAAAGGATTTGACCGCAATGACAACTACTAAGATGACAGCTTCCGCCTTTGACTTTGGTCTGCTGATTGAAGCAGAAGATTTGGTTCCACATTTGGGAAATGAAAAACTTCGAATTGTTGATTTAAGCCGGGCGTCGGTTTATGAACAATTGCATATTCCACATGCCTTACATCTGCAACCCAAGCTGCTGGTTCGTCAGGAAGAAACAGCCATGGGCCTGTTACCGGATGCAGAAGGGCTGGAAGCTTTAATTCGTTACCTGAACATTTCTCCTGACCATCATGTCGTGGCTTATGATGATGAAGGCGGTGCGTGGGCAGGGCGTCTGCTCTGGAACCTGCATTGTTTGGGCTTTGAAAATACCAGTTTACTCAATGGCGGCATCCATGCCTGGCTGGGTGCGGGACTACCGACTTCATCGGATCAGGAAACATTTACACCTGTCGATCATCTGGTTCCAGTCAATCTTGAAAGAAAGGCTGAGTTTCAGATTGATTATGATGAATTAAAACAGCTCATTGAAAATGAAAAAATTCAGGTATGGGATTGTCGTACAGAAGATGAATATACTGGCTTGCGTCTAGCTGCGCGACGCGGCGGTCACATCCCGGGCGCACGTCATTTTGAGTGGAGTACTGCCCTTAACCGGCAAAATCATTTAAAATTACATCCTTTACCACGTACTCAGCAGCGTCTGGAACAACTGGGATTTGATCTGGATCAGCCGGTTGTGGTGTATTGTCAGTCCCATCACCGTTCAGGTCTGGCTTATATTCTGGGGCGCTTATTCGGCTGGAATATTCGAGCCTATGATGGTGCGTGGAGTGAATGGGGCAACCGCCTCGATAGTCCAATCGCTACAGGAGAGGTGCCATCTTGAGCATCACATCGCGTCTAAAACAACAACTGTTTATCCAGGCCCAAAAAGTGGTGCCACAGCATCGCCTGTCCCGTGTGGTGGGAAAAATTGCAGCCAGTGAAAATCCACTGGTAAAAACAGCCGTGATCGCAGCGTTCAAGACCAAATACGGGATTGATATGTCGATTGCTGAGCAGACCAATGCCTTGAAGTTCAAGTCATTCAATGATTTCTTTACTCGTGGGTTAAGAACTGGGGTGCGTGCGGTCGATGCTGATTCAACTGCGATCGTATCTCCGGCAGATGGCGCGATTTCCCAACTGGGTAAAATTGAAAATGGCGATGTGTTTCAGGCCAAAGGCCAGAAGTTTACTGTTGAAAATCTGATTGCTGATCCGCAACTGGCAGAACCATTCAAGAATGGTGAGTTTGCGACAGTGTATCTGTCACCACGTGACTATCACCGTGTTCATATGCCATTTGCCGGGACTCTGACTGAAACTTTATATGTACCGGGTGAACTGTTCTCGGTCAACCAGACCACAGCCGAAAATATTCCAGGTCTGTTTGCCCGTAATGAACGTATGGTATGTCTGTTTGATACCGAACTTGGTCGTATGGCAGTGGTTCTAGTTGGCGCGATGATTGTGGCTGGCATTGAAACTGTAGCGACTGGCAAAGTAAAACCCTCTGGCCGTATTGAGCTAAACCAGCATAATCTTTTCTTAGAAAAAGGTGCCGAGCTAGGCCGTTTTTACCTAGGTTCAACCGCTGTTATTCTGTTTGAAGAAAACAAGATGCAATGGGATGAGAAGTTTAAAGCTAATTCAACCGTATTGATGGGTGAGGCGTTGGGGCATACCCTATAAAAAGCTTTTAATCTCCTGTTGTGTTGTTTCCCCCTTTGAAAAAGGGGGATTGAGGGGGATTAAATATTCTAATTTCCTCCTCTTGCGCTTCAATTCAAAGCAGTGCTTCAAAGCTTGCTCAGGAGGGAATCTCATGATAACAAATATCCCTTAGATTCTTTCCCTTTGAAAAAGGTGAGAAACCTTGCTTCGCAAGAGGGAGTTAAAAAATTAAAATCCCTCCCAACCTCCCTTTAAAAAAGGGAGGAGATAAAAGATCCAAAAAAAAGCGCCATCTGGCGCTTTTTTATTTTCTAAACTTTATCGTTTGACCACGATCGAATCGATACCGCTGTGCTGTAAGGTTTGCTGTGCAATAATGGCAGATTCTGCTGAATCATAAGGTCCAGACACGACACGATACCAAACCTTGCCATTTTCCACGCTGCGGACTACATCTGCAGATAAACCGTTGAGAATAATTTCTGCACGGCGGGCATCTGCCTGATCCGGGTCATCAAAACTACGAACTTGTAAAATATAGCTTGCAGAAGCAGGAGTTGGGGCTTCGGTTGCATCCAGACCTGGCTCAGTTGCTGTTTCTGATTCATCAACTTCAGGTCTTGGTGCCTCTACAATCACCACTGCTTCCTGATTTTTTGCTTCAGGAACCGCCTCTTTAGGAATCGGTGTCACTTGCTGCTGTGGCAACAGATCATAAAAACGGTAGTCTTTATTGGTATCTTCTTCTTGAGAATGCTCAGCCGTAGCCTGGTTTTTAGGTTTAACAGGTTCCCATGGCTTCCACAGCATGAGTGCCATTAAAAAACTTAACACGATTAAAATGATCACGAGTGTGCCGAGCCAGGTAGGAATAAGTGGCTTTTGGGGCTTATTCGGTCTTTCAGATACACCGCGCTGCGTTTTTCCAAACACTTGGGATTTCCTCTTATTTATCGGGGCAAATAGAAAAGGCATAACAGCAGTTATGCCCCTACTATAACTTCATCCTATGTGATCATGATAGAAAAGTCATTATCTAGATCACAAATCACACAGAATTTTAATTTATCTACATCTTCAAGCACATAGCTAACGTTATAAAATGTTTATTCAGCAGATAAACGGCAATGACTAGCATGCTTACTTCAAGCACAGCTCTCGCCTTGCGAGCATGCAAAACAGTGTTTTGCTTACATGCTCACTTCGAGCAGAGCTCTCCGTCTTGCATCAATGTAAAAGCAGTGCTTTACATTGACTCAGGCGCAGATACACCAAGCAGTTCCAGACCGTTACGCAGCACCTGGCGAACATTTACAGATAACAATAAACGTGCCTGAGTTAATTCTGCATCATCGCCCAGAACCTTGTTGTCGTTGTACCAGCCATGGAACAGCGCAGCCAGCTCTTTCAGGTAGTTACCAATCTGATGCGGTTCATAGCTGTTTGCAGCACGAACGACAATCTCTGGATAAGCTGCCAGCTTTGCCAGAATTTCGGTTTCCGCTTCCAGCTCAAGTTTGGCTGCCAGACCACGTGCAGTGGCTGCATCAAAGTTCACGCCTGTAGAGGCTGCCTTTTCTAACATACGGCAGATCCGCGCATGCGCATACTGGATGTAATACACGGCATTGTCCTTGCTTTGAGATACGGCAAGGTCAAGGTCGAAGTCAATGTGCTGTTCAGATTTACGCATGACATAGTAGAAACGCGCTGCATCATTACCGACTTCTTTACGCAGGTCACGTAAAGTCACGAACTGGCCTGAACGAGAGGACATCTGTACCATCTCGCCACCACGCCACAGGCTGACAAACTGAACCAGAAGTACAGTCAGTTTTTTCGAGTCATAGCCCAGAGCATCAATCGCTGCTTTTACACGTGCGATATAACCGTGGTGGTCTGAACCCCAGATATCAATGATATCAGTATAGCCACGTTGTAATTTGTTCAGGTGATACGCAATATCAGACGCGAAATAAGTGGTTTGACCATTACGGCGTTTCACTACGCGGTCTTTTTCATCGCCAAATTCAGTCGACTTGAACCAGATGTTGCCATCTTTTTCATACAGGAAGCCACGCTGATCTAGAGTTTGTAGCGCTTCACCAATTTTTTCAGTCAAAGTTGCTTCGCTAAACCATTGATTGAAAGTCACTCCGAATTCACCGAGGTCATCTTTAATATCATCAAGAATGGCTTTTAATGCAGCCTGATGGAAGACGCGGTAACCTTCATTTAATAAGGTTTGTGAGTTGAAGATCAGGCCATCAATGTGTTTTTCTTTATCGCCTGAAACAACCACTTTATTGCCTTCAGCATCCGGTTCGGCAGCGTACTGTACATCCTCAGGGACATCTTTATAAACGTCTGCAACAGGGCGAACATAGATATCGCCGTCTTGATCAATAATGCTTTGTGCGATTTCTTTAACGTAATCACCTTGATAGGCATTTTTCGGGAACACCAGTTCCTGACCCGTCAATTCTAAATAACGCAGATAAGTTGAAGTCGCCAGAATATCCATCTGACGGCCAGCATCGTTAACATAATATTCACGGTCAACTTTGGCACCTGTCGCTTCAAGCAGATTTGCAACAGTCATACCATAAGCAGCGCCACGACCATGACCTACGTGCAGGCTAGAAGTCGGGTTCGCAGACACAAATTCAACCTGAACGCGTTTTTCCGCATTAGCCTGGGTGCGGCCATATGTTGCCTGTTGAGCCTGAATCTGATCCAGTACAGCAAAACGCTGGTCTGCATTTAAAAAGAAGTTAATAAAGCCTGGGCCTGCAATTTCTGCCTTGCTGATATCCGCCACTTCAGGCAGGGCAGCAAGGATTTTTTCTGCTAAATCACGCGGTTTCATACCCGCAGCTTTAGACGCGATCATGGCAATATTTGATGCAAAGTCACCGTGGCTGCGGTCTTTGGTACGCGTCAAATTACTTGTATTGTTCCAGTCAGATGGGAGTACGTTTTGTGCCTGTAAAGTTTGCACTGCATGATCGAGAGCTGCTTGGATTGCCGTATTCATAATCAGTCGAAAATAGATATCGCAGAAAAACAGCAAATATAGCAAATTTCCGACTCTTTAGGTAAAACCATTTATGGGGAATGAAAAATATACGATTAGCAGCCTATGGTTTTTATCCCTCGGTCGGTCATCAATGAAGGATCACATGAGAAAGAGGAGAATAAATAAGTTGCAAATTTTGCTATAAAAAATGAATCATCCAGCAATCAAAATGGCCTATATTAGCCTGATTGAAACTATAAAAAGAGTCAGCATGGATTCAAAACAGCGCCCGACCATTATCGGCAATATTCCCAAACTTCCAGCCAAATGGGCCTTGGTCATTGTGCCTTTTATCCTGTCCTGCCTGATGAGTGGAATTATTTCCATGATTAACATGCTGCGTAATCTGGGCTGGATTGAGGGCTTTATGGCACTCTGGTTTCATAACTGGATGATTTCCTGGACAATTGCTTTTCCAATTGTGGTAACGCTTTTGCCTTTTGTACGCAAATTTGCCGGATTGCTGGTCGATATGTCAGGAAATCAGCCACCCAAATAATTGTTTTCTATCAATGAGAATTAAGAAAGAAGTTTTAGAAGGTAAAAAGCATTCGCTAACAGATAAGCTCTCTAGCTAAAACCCAATTAAATCAGATGTTCGACTGCAGCACGGATGATTCCAAGGATCAGACCAATGCAGGCCCCGACCACGACACCATTAACCCGGATCATATGCAGGTCACCACCGACTTCATTTTCAATCTTGTCGATCATCTCGGTCGAATCCCATTCATGAATACGTTCACTGATAAAACGAATCACTTTCTCACTGTACTGGTCACTTAAGTCTACAGCGATACCACTGAGACGTTTATTCAGTAACTCACGCACTGAGGTATTTGAAATAATATTCTCACCGACTTGCTGAATGGCAACTCGCAGATTCTCTGCAATCCCTGAATCCGACTTTTGCAAATCCGCTTTGATGGCATCGCATAAAATGACCACTGCACCACTGATAAAATTTAACACTTGCGGACTGTCGAGCAGGGCATCTTTAGTTTCATTCAGTCGCTGGCTGGCCATACTTTCAGAGTCTGCCAATTGCTGCATCAGTTCTTGAGCAGTTTCTTCAATTTTAAGCCGCCAAGGATGGTCGGGATCTGCCAGCATGGCTTCCACCCGCTGAATTACTAAATCGATACTGCGTTGCTGCACATCAATGCCGATCCAGCTCGCGCCTTTGGCCAGACGCCAGACGCCCATTTCCTTGAATAAAGTGCGGGTCAGCTCACGGGTCTGTTCCGGATGTGAAGTCATCCAGGCATGCACCACATCCAGGCCACGTTGCAGCACATCCTGATGAAAATCATTTTCTAAAACAGCGCGTAACATTTCGCTGGCCAAGGTATTGATTTGGGTATTTTTGACCCATTGCACACTGTTGCTCTGAATAAATCCGGCGATCTGTTCCTGCCCGACAAATTCAAATACTTTAGGTACGGTCTGCTGAATCACTTGTGTGACTTGAGCATTATTCTGCGGATTGGCCAGCCAGCGGCCGGCAGCCAGACTTAAGTCCGTACTAGCCAGACTGCGCTGCACAATTTGCGGAGAAAGGAAATTTTCCTGCACAAAACGGCCCATGGATTCGGCAATCCGAGCCTTGTTGCGGGGAATAATTTCAGTATGATCACGTAAAAATTTTGGAATCGGCAACCGGCCAAAAGGATTACGGAACAGCACGGTAATCGCATACCAGTCTGCCAGACCACCGACTACACCCGCTTCGGCGGAGAGCATCAGGATATGAATCAGCCAGACATATTCAGGCAGCAGTTTGGCAGTAATCATCAGCGCCAGCCAAGCCAGTACTGCGACGACCAGTGCAATGGTCGCAAAACGTTTACTGCGTTGTAAGCTCGGTGACGGCTGCTCTTTCTGCATAAATCATCCTGTTATTGAGGCGTGGCTGGCTGTGGTTGGAGTACTTGGCCGGATGGACTTACTCCATATTTAGCGCCAAGTGATTGTAAAATCAAGCGGGCATCAAAGGCATCTTTCGGTTCCTGACCGGCTTTAAAGCACTCAATGGTATAAGCCACTTGAGCAGGATCTAAAGTGACAGTATAGGGCTGATCATAGAATGGATCGGGCCAGAATCCCGGATAACGGCGGTAATAACCATAAGGACGATAATAGCCGTATGGATAGACGCTAGGCGCCGGATAAACAATTGCCTGACGCGGTGGTTGCTGGGTACGGTTACTAGGATCGTTCAGTACCCGGAAAAACTGGAAGCCATTTTGTACCGTAGTTTGAGCAGCTTTCAGCAGGGTGATTTCTTCGGCCGTACCGAAACTCATATTAGGTCGCGCCTGAAAACTGATGCGGTAGGTGTTGGCGTTCAGCGGAGTGGTGCTGTACTGGCCGAGCTGGTCAAAGGTCAGCGGCTTGGACGGTGTCGTTGCACAGCCAGAAAGCAGGGCAGTCGTCGCAAGGGTCAGGGCAATGACGGTTTTTTTCATCTTCGTTCTCCTGATAGGATGATCCAGCAAGTTACAGACCTCTAGAAGCTGCTATCTGGCTGGGTCAGGAAACTCAATTCTTCCTCGGTGGATTCACGGCCCAGAATCTGGTTGCGATGTGGGTAGCGTCCGAAACGATCAATAATGATTTTATGCTTGATTTCATATTCGAGATTTTCTGGATTGCCGAGGCGCTGAAATAATTTTAGCGCAAATTCATGGATTAATTTAGATTCGCTATGCATGAAAGGCATATAAAGGAAGGAACGTTGCTCCGGGCTCAGCTGCTTGTCCAGACCCTGGCTGATGGCTTCCTGAGCCAGTGCCAAAGCCAGACTGTCCTGGGTAAAAGCACGCGGCGTATCCCGAAAAATATTGCGTGAAAACTGGTCCAGAACAAGGATTTCTGCCAGACGGCCGTCAGCATTCTTGCGCCATGACCACAGTTCAGCTTTACTCGCCTGTTCCAGAATACCGCCAAATTTTTCCTTCAAACTTTGGTCGAACCGGTCACTTTTGGCAAACCAGTTGGGTTGAGTCTCAGGACTAAACCAAAAGTCTAAAATATCTTGATAATTCATATTGTTTACAATTTATTAGCATTTATTTTTCAATAAAATCACAAATTTCACATGTCTTATAGAGAAACTTTGTGTTAAAAATTTGCCCAACTAAAAATCAATGGTTTGCTTGAAAACTAGGCAGGGCAGCATGTGCTGTCTGGAAATCGCGGTATACTAAGCTAAACCGATGATTCTATTTTAATAGTTACCCCCATTAAGCGAGATTGTAATGAGTCAACCTGAATCGACTGCCCATGATGTATTACCGGAATGGGTAGATTCGTCGCTCATCCAAGGAATGCTGCGCGGTATCGAGCGTGAGAGCTTGCGTATGCAAAGCAATGGTTTCCTGTCGCAGGAACCGCATCCTCATGCCTTAGGTTCAGCTCTGACACATCCGCATATTACGACCGATTATTCTGAAGCCTTGATGGAGTTTATTACTCCACCGAAAGAGAGTATTACTGAGGCATTAAACTATTTGACCGACATTCATGCCTTTGTACATCGTCATCTGAAAAATGATGAAAAGCTCTGGCCGATGTCCATGCCATGTATGCTCGACAGCAAGGATGAAAATATCCCGCTAGCGCAATATGGCAGCTCCAATATTGGTTTATTTAAAACGCTGTATCGTCATGGTTTAGGCGTGCGTTATGGCCGTCGTATGCAGACCATTTCCGGGGTTCACTATAATCTGTCTTTCCCGGATCATTTCTTTATAGCACTCCAGGAACAGGAAACTGATGAAGAGCTGCGCGCTTTAAGTCTGCAGGATTATCGCAGCCATCGTTATATGGGGCTGATCCGTAACTTTATTCGTTTGACGCCACTGGTAATTTTTTTGGTTGGTGCCAGTCCAGCCGTTTGCCAGTGTTTTATGACCGGACGCGATCACCACTTATTCCCGCTGGTACGCGGTACTTTATATACGCCTTATTCGACTGCATTACGGATGGGACGCTTTGGCTACCAGAATTCAGCGCAGAAACAGCTGGGTATTCACTACAATAATCTGCAGGATTATCTGGAAGGTTTGCAAAAAGCGGTTAAAACACCATATAAACAGTTTACCCGTCTGGGTCTGGATGATGCCAATGGTCAGCCAATTCAGATCAATGACCATGTGCTACAGATTGAAAATGAATACTACAGTCTGGTGCGTCCAAAGCAGGTACCTCAAGAGGGTGAAACTCCATCGCAAGCCTTGCAAAATCGCGGGATTGGCTATGTCGAGCTGCGTGCTGTCGATGTCAATCCGTATAGCGCGATCGGGATCAATGAAGATACTGCCGGCTTCCTGGAAGTAGTGGCGCTGTACTGCTTATTGCAAGACAGCCCGGCGCTACTGGATGCGGAACAGGAAATCATTGACCAGAATCAGGCAGAAGTGGTCAATCGTGGCCGTGCCTATAACGCTGCGATTATGGAAAATGACCAGCGCTATATGATTGAAGACTGGTGTAATTTACATTTGCAACGTATGCAGCCACTGGCTCAATTGCTCGATCAGGCTTATGAAACTGATCTATATAGCAATGCTATGCAAGCCATGCAGATCCGTGTCGATGAAGTTGATGCGACCTTGTCAGCCCTGATTGTCGGAGATATTCGTAGCCACAGCAGCATGTGGCAGTTTGGCCAGCATTTGGCCCATCAGCATAGCAATCTCTATGAATCACATCGATTAAGCAAAGAAACACTTAAATATTTCAATGAATTGTCACAAAAGTCATTGCAGCAACAACAGCAGCTCGAGCAAGATAACACGATCAGTTTTACTGAATATTTAGCCCAATATCGATAATAAATAAGAGGATTAACCATGCAATGGGGTTATCGCTTCGTGAGTGGTGTATTGTTTTTGGCATCTGTTGCCGGGATGGCATTTGCTTTATATCTTGAGCATGGACAGGGCCTGAACCCTTGCCCATTGTGTGTGTTTCAACGAATCGGATTAATCGGATT
The DNA here is from genome assembly GCF_002324975.1 of Acinetobacter sp. UBA1496. NCBI lineage: Bacteria > Pseudomonadati > Pseudomonadota > Gammaproteobacteria > Moraxellales > Moraxellaceae > Acinetobacter > Acinetobacter sp. UBA1496. The sequence goes on from NZ_DCRI01000014.1 coordinate 40,517, forward strand.
GGGGATTATTTCCCTGATTGCTTTGCTGCATAATCCGAAATCCAATGCCATGAAGCGTGGTTATGCTTTCTTAGGCTCGCTCAGTATCTTATGGTCAGTCGGTGTCGCTGCACGGCATGTCTGGTTACAGAATCTGCCCCCAGATCGAGTGCCGAGCTGTGGCCCAGGTCTGGATTACTGGCTGGAAACTTTGCCGATGAAATCGGTATTACAGCAGGTATTAAACGGTTCAGGTGAATGTGCCGCCATTGATTGGACGTTCCTGGGGCAATCTTTACCGGTCTGGTCATTGGTGTTCTTCAGTATCTTATCGCTGATCAGCCTGTGGCAGTTATTTCGCAAATATCAGACTGCGCCCGTCAAACGTCTAAGAGATAAATACTGATTTTCAAAATCTGAATCAAAAAAAGCCAGTCTACAGACTGGCTTTTTTTATTACTCTCTTAGAGGCGAACCAAATTTTTTACCTTCGATCAGGTCAGGGCAATGCCTTCAATACTGTCCAGATCGGTCACATATTCATGAATTTGCGTATAGGCTTCATCTTCCACACTTGGATAGAACCAGCGCACAATCTGTTCAGCTACCAGTGGATGATACTGAATTTCAAAATGATTTAGGCCATAGAAAATCGCCTTATGCGCATCAGGTACTTTCAGGTCAAAACGCGGATGGGGATGTTCGCCCAAGGCACTTTTGACACTGACCAGATAATCGCCGATCACATTAAGCGTTTTGTTGGTATGGTGTTCAAACTCGATCGTACCTGCCACCAGATAGGCATCGATATGCGCAGGAATCGGTGCAGGTTTACGGTTATCGTCCATAAAGCCAATCCGTACCGGATTATATTCCCAGTCATCATCCCGGACACTGCCATGACGTAAGTCCAGAATCCCGTTACTGCGAATATTCACCACATTTCCCACAATTTTCACTAAAGGAAAATGTCCAATTTTTTCCTGCAAGCTAAAACCAAAACGTTCCAATACCGCACCATGATGCGGTGAACCTAGACAGACCAGATTTTCCACCATCGGAATCCAGTCATAGACATTCTGTTTGCCATAGAATAGGGCACTGCGTGACACCAGACCGCCCATACTGTGTCCGATCAGATCAATACTGGTAATTCCCGGATTACGTTTGACCAGATCTTGCAAGGTATTGGCCAGACTGCGGCCATTGGCTGAAATGCGGCGTCCGGTATTATAGTTCAGGTACAGCATGGTGTTATGGTCGCGCTGAGCCAGCAATTTTTCCCCAATACCCGGGTATTTACGAGTTGACCAGTCCAGATGGTTCATGCACAGACCATGCACAAATAGGGTAATGCGTCCGGTTAGCTCACCTTGTTGCAGAGAACCATAATGATCGTAAATAAGCATCGGCAAGGCGAGAGGATTCTGATATTTCAGCAGATAATCGCCAATAATCCCGTTCAGGGCACTGACCATAAAATGCATGGTCGGGGTCAGGGGTTTATTATGTAATTTGGGAAATCTTTCAATAATGCGGCGCAGTCCAGGCGCGATCAGGGTATTGCCATAATGAAAGATCATGTCATAAGACATTTGATACAGACGTACGATATAAGGAATATTCTGGAAAGTTTTGGAATTTTTTTCACTCAGCCCGAATACGCTCATTAAAATTTCGCGCTGAATCGATTTAATCAGCTCCTGTACTACATCACTAAAGCGCATGGTGACCAATTGTGCCAGGCCTTCCAGGACATCTGCCTGGCTAAGCGGAGTTCGGTCCCATCGACAATAGGTTTCATGCAATGGCGTTAAACTTGGCATTTGATCCTATCCTTTATATGAGCCGTAGACATCTTTCTTTTTTGAGCACTTCGCGGTATAAATTCTTTTTTCAGTATTCTTGATTCTCAATTTATTCGGAATACTCTTAAAATAGCGAGAATTGCATAACATTAAAGGCTTTTTTGTCAGACAATTTAAGCAATTAAGTGGTTATAAAATGAAGTGTATTTCACACTTTTAAATTAAATTTTGACATTTTGTTTGTTTTTTATTGATTGCCGATGAATATCATTTACCTGCATGGGTTCAAGAGTAGTAGCAACTCGATTAAAGGCCAGTTATTGGAACAATACTGTGCCAAGTACCCGGATATTCAGGTGCATTTACCCGATTTAAATATGCCGCCGATGGCTGCAATTCAGAAGATTGCTAAATTGATACAGTCGCTGGATCAGGTGGCATTGGTTGGCAGTAGCCTTGGGGGATTCTATGCGACATATTTGGTCGCTCAAGCGCATGTGCCGGCTGTACTGATCAATCCGGCAATGCGACCATGGCAGCTATTTCGTGAACTGTTTGATGATGAATTGCCCCTGCAGGTTCATCCGAACTGGTGCCTGAATGAAGCAGATCTTGACCAGCTCGAAGCCATGGCCCTACCAACTGCACAAGATGCAGACAAAATATTAGTGCTGTTACAACAAGGCGATGAAGTTTTGGATTATCGTGAAGCACATCGCTATTATAGTTCAGTTCGTCCACCTGCACTGCTGATGACCGAGGCCAATGGCAGCCATGGCATGGATGATTTTGCGGAGAAAATTCCGCTGCTCTTACAGTTTTTATCCGACTGCATAAAAAAGGAAACCGAATAACGTGTCTCAATATACGGCTCAATCTCTTGAAGTTTTATCTGGTCTAGATCCGGTGCGTCGTCGTCCGGGCATGTATACCGATACCTCTCGTCCAAACCACTTGGCGCAGGAAGTGATTGATAATGCGGTCGATGAGGCACTGGCGGGACATGCCAATAAAGTCACGGTCACGGTGTATAAGGATGGTTCATTATCAGTTGAAGATAATGGCCGTGGTATGCCGGTTGATATTCATCCGGAATATGGTCAGAGCGGGATTGAAATTATCCTGACCAAACTGCATGCCGGTGGTAAGTTCAGTACTGATAACTATCAATTTTCTGGCGGTCTGCATGGCGTAGGGATCTCGGTCGTCAACGCGCTTTCTAGCCGCGTAGAAGTTGAAGTTCAGCGTCATGGTAACCTGTATAAAATGGCCTTTGAAAATGGTGAACCGACTGCACCGTTAGAAGTGCTAGAAGGTAAGGCACCGAAACGTGCCACAGGGACAACTGTTCATTTCTGGCCAGAAACCAAATATTTCGATTCTCCAAAATTTGCGCTTAAAGCCCTAAAACATAACTTAAAAGCCAAAGCGGTATTGGCTGCTGGTCTGCAAATTAACTATATCGACCAGATCAATGATGAAAAGATCACCTGGCAGTTTGAAAATGGTCTGGTTGACTATTTGATGGATGAGCTGGAAGACCGTGAAATCATTCCAGCCCCTGCGTTTGTGGCGACAGGTGATGCTGAGCGTGCCAGTGCAGAATTTGCTATCTGCTGGAATGTGGAAGGTGGAGAAAGTATTCAGGAATCATACGTCAACCTGATTCCAACCGCACAAGGTGGTACTCACGTGAATGGCTTACGTTCAGGCGTGACCGATGCCATGCGTGAGTTCTGTGAACTGCGTAACCTGTTGCCGCGTAATATGAAACTGTCTGCAGAAGATGTCTGGGACGGGGTGAACTACATCCTGTCACTGAAATTCCAGGAGCCACAATTCTCTGGTCAGACCAAGGAACGTTTATCCAGCCGTGAAGCTTCAGGTATTGTACAGAATATTGCCAAAGATGCGTTTGCGCTATGGTTAAACCAGAATTCAGACATCGCTATGCAACTGGCAGAAATGGCCATTTCCAAAGCGGGTCGCCGTCTAAAAGCGGCCAAGAAAGTTGAACGTAAGAAAATTGTCGCTGGTCCGACTTTACCTGGGAAACTTTCAGATTGTGTGGGACATGATCTGGATCAGTCTGAACTGTTTATTGTGGAAGGGGACTCTGCGGGTGGTTCAGCCAAGCAGGCACGGGATAAGAATTTCCAGGCGATCATGCCAATTCGCGGAAAAATTTTAAATACCTGGGAAGTCTCTTCGGATGAAGTGCTGGCCTCTCAGGAAGTTCATAACATTGCAATCGCGATTGGCGTCGATCCAGGTTCAGATGACCTGTCTGAACTACGCTATGGCAAGATCTGTATTCTTGCCGATGCCGACTCGGATGGTCTACATATCGCGACTTTGTTATGTGCGCTGTTTGTAAAACACTTCCCGATTCTGGTCGAAGAAGGGCATCTGTTTGTAGCGATGCCACCACTATTCCGTATTGATGATGCTAAAGATGTGCACTATGCACTGGATGAAGATGAACTGGAAGGCATCCTGAAAAAATGTAAAACCAAGAATCCGCAGATCACCCGATTCAAAGGTTTAGGCGAGATGAATGCCAGCCAGCTCCGTGAGACCACTTTGGATCCAAATACTCGCCGTCTGGTGCAACTGGATCTGGATGATGTGCACCTGACTTCAGGTTTACTGGATAAACTGTTGGCCAAAAAACGTGCTAGTGACCGTAAAGACTGGCTGGAACAGAAAGGTAATCTGGCAGATATCGTTGTTTAAAATGACTTGCTGCTAATATCTATTAAAAAGCCCGCAATCGCGGGCTTTTTTAACAACTCAATTTAGGACTCAACTTTTAAATAATGCCCATCTGCATAGACATTATGTCCAAAGCCACAACCTGAACTGCCACTGTCCTGTTTTAAAATCACCTGCTGCCCCTGTTTAGGATCAAAAGCAAAATTGAGGTTAATTTTGCAGTCATCTGATCGATAGGTCGTTTGGGTTTTATTAAGGGGTATTGTGGTTTCAAATTCACCTATATTTGGACCATAAATCATGCTATTTAGTCCCATATAGAGGCCATTAAAATAAATCTGATAAGAATTTTTAATCTGTTTGACTTGAATGGTATTCCAGTGACCGAAGCCAGCATGCTGTATATAAATACCTGCCAAGTTTTGAGTTTTTTGCGGGGGAGGAAGCTGTTTTAAATTAAATTGACTGCTTTTGGCTTGAGGAAAGACTGAAAACCAGGCACGTGCCCATTGTGGCTTTCCTGATTTAAAATAGCTTAAGCCGACATTATTAAAAGCAGTGGCAATGGCACTCTCGGAAAAAGATACACCGCTATTTTCACTATGCATTGCACAAAAGGCAGACCAGGAAGCTTGCTGTTGAAATTGTCCTAGCGCATTTTGATACTGTTTCTGATCATAAAATTTTCTTCCCGAGTTGGCATAGCTTTTCACCTTGGCACATTCGGATCGGAGTTCAGTTTCAAAGTCTGAATTGGCGAAACTAAAACTACTCAGAGGGAGAATACTGATAAAGATAAGCCATTTATTCATAATTTTTACTCAACTGACGTTATTCTGGTTTTAATAGAAAATTTTATCTATCCGCAATTTTTCTAACAGATTCTTGATCTAATTAGATTAAGTTTTACATAAAAAATAAAATATTTTAGTTTAATTCAGGTTGAGTTGCATCAATACCAGATCGCGCCATTGTCCAAATTTCTGTCCCACTTCCGGCATATAACCGGTTTGTTTAAAGCCTAATTTCTCATGTAAGGCAATCGATGCCTGATTTTCATGGTCAATGGCACCGACCATAACATGGATAGCATTTTGCCGCGCATGTTCAATCAGCTTGAGCATCAGGGCTTTGCCCAGACCTTGCCCGATAAAATCTGCATGAAGAAAGACAGAATGTTCAACAGTGTGTTTAAAGCCCTGAATGGGCCGAAAAGTAGAATAATCCGCATAACCTGCAATTTGCTTGGATGCTGAATGTTCAGCCACCAATAAAGGAAATTGCTGAGCACTTAATTCACTTAGCATGTTCTGAAAATCCTGAATTGTCTTTGGCGTGCTATTCCAGGTTGAGGTTCCGTATAAGATTTCAGCATTGTAGATCGGGAGTAGATGTTCCAGATCTTGAATTTGAGCAGGACGAATAATAAAGCTCATAAGCAGATGCCAAAAAAGAAAGAGAATATCTAACCATAACCTGAATTTAGGCAATAAAAAAGCAGAACCGAAGTCCTGCTTTATTCATTCTAAAAACTTAGAAGTGGTATTTAACCAATGCACTGACATCGTGTTGATCAACGTCAGTACCGAATTTGTTATTCCAAATAGAATGTTCAATACCGAGGTAAAGTTTAGTCTCAGGAGAGATATGCTTACCAACGTTCCATTTGTATTGTGAAGTCCAGTTCAATTCGCTTTTGTGATCAGGACCTTCAGCGGTTGACCAGTCCAGGAAAGCATCTGCCAGGAATTCTTCGCCACCAATTTTAAATGGAACTGCATAAGTGATTGTCATTTGATAATCATCTTTTTGCAAGTCATTGTCAGCTTTGTAGAAATTAATATTTGCATAACTAGTATATGGAATATTAAGTGCAAAACCGATCCCGTATAGGTAGTTATTAAAGTCACTCGCACCGCTATTGCCCTCCCAAGTAGTGGCAATAAGTACGTCTTTAATTGGGCCAAGTTCAAGCTTTTGACCAGTGACTGCACCTAAACTTAAACGCGGTGCAACTTCGAAGTAAGTTTCATTACCGAAGTCATTATTGGTACGGTCAGCAAAGGCGAAGATATCACCATATTTTAAACCAGCTGCATATTCAGCAGTAATGGTTGATTGATCAATTTTTTCATTACCCGCTGCAAATGGTGCTTTATAGTTTTCACCATATAAAGCTGACAAACTAAAATCTTGCCAAACTGCTGCCTGAGTGAAAGCTGCTGTTGAAGCCAATGCACAAAGTGCCGCGATTTGTGTAAATTTCATTTAAATATCTCCCCCGAGAAAGCAGCTTAAGGATACAGATTAATAAGTAAAAATAAAGTCAAAATTGATCGCTGACAGAAATATTTCATCGTCTTGAGCTGATGATAATTTGAGATATTGGGAGAAGAAGGTTTATAGGATATTTAAATGAAGTTAAGTCTTTATATTTAAATTAATTTTAAGAATAGAGACTCAATTTTGAAGCTGGTTAAAGTAAAGACATAGATCCTCTATGAACAGGGCAAAGACTGCTTTAATTTTGGGAAAGTCATGTGAATAGTATTTCGATTGTCCCAAATCTGGAAGGTCAATCATGATCCGGTAAGCAGTTGTCACGATCGGTTGTCCTTTTGCTAAAAAAATCAAAATATCACTTGCATATTTTCAACAGAGGACCGATATTCGAAGTATAGGAACACGGTTCTGCAGACTCAAAAATGTGTTCATCATTCAATCTGGAGGGTTTTATCCAAAGCGATTTGAAGATGTGAAATGCAATATAAAACAGCAAGCTATACACGTGCCAAGATAAAAATTCTGCACTAAAAAGTTAAAATGATTTGAGGATGGTATTTTATGAACATTGAACTCCGTACCGATAAAAACATTCGCAATAGTGATCGTCTAATTACTTACGTTCGTACCGAATTAAATCAGGAATTCCAGCGCCACAGTGAGCGTATTACCCATTTCTCAGTGCATCTTAGCGATGAAAACGCCGCCAAAGGAGGCGATGACGATATTCGCTGCATGATCGAAGCACGTCCTGCCGGCTTGAAGCCAATTGTCGTAAACCATCATGGTCATAATGTTGATACTGCTATTCATGGTGCTATTGACCGTTTAAAACGCAGTCTGGAACATGTGATTGAGAAAAAAGATAACGTACGTAGCACTCCGCTAAAACTTGCGGAAGAAGATACAGGTACAGATCTAGAACAATAAATAATTCGCAGATGAAAAAGGCCCCCTACGGGGCTTTTTTCAATTTTAGATAAAATAAACGAATGAGAACAAAACAAATCCCGTTTTATTCGGCATAATAGTAAAAAACGAATTTGAAGTGAGCTCCATCATGTTAACTGCGCAACAACAGCTTTTTGTGCAAGCACTCGAAGAACTTAATCTGGGTCAGGTCAAACAGCTCTTGGCAGATGGACTTAACCCGAATTTTATTGATCTGGAAAAAGGCCCAGTTATTTCCATCTGGTCAGATGGCCTGTTCAAATGGTGGGAAGAAGTGTGCGAAGCTTATGAAGCGGGTAGTCCATTAACTGCCGAAGAAAAACAGCAACGTCTGGACGTACATTTACAGATTCTGGAAGCGCTGATCCAGGCTAAAGCCAATTTGCATCTCTGGGATGCTGAAGAAGTTTATGGCCCGCTTTGGGATGCGGCCAGTGCAGCCTGTGTACCTGCAGTGCAGCGCCTATTAGAAGAAAAAGTCAATCCGAACAGTAAGGATGAAGAAGGATTAACCATTCTGTCATCGATTAGTGATTTATTCTTTGATTGTGATTTTGATGAAATTAATTGGGCAGAAGCACTGGAAGAAGAAAAACAGACCCTAGAATTATTGCGTAGTCACGGCGCAAAAATGACCAAGGAATTACATTAAATTTTAAGAAAGAGCTCCAGCAAGATGAAGACAACTTTAAGAATATTGGGTTTAATGGCACTGACGGGTGTAAGTGCACAGCTTTATGCTGCAGTTGAATTTGACCGACCAGGTGAAGGTCTGGGTACCAGTACCGTGCCAGTGGGTCAGTTAGCTTGGGAACAGGGTTTACCGAGTTTCTCTTATAGCGAAGCGACTGTGGATGGAAGCAAGCTGAAACAAACTACTTTAAATGCCGACGTCTTGTTGCGTACCGGTTTGACTGATGATCTTGAATTACGTTTAGGCTGGGCCGGTCCGGCCTGGTCACAAACCAAGTTCAATGGCCAGACTGAAGAGGATGATGGTCTAGGCGATATTAGTATCGGCCTGAAAAAAGCCATTGATCTGGATGATGAAAAACTCAGTATGGCGCTGATGGCTGAAGCCATTATTGCCACAGGTAATGCTAATTTTAGCAATGAAGAAGATATTTACAGTTTGAGCTCAGCAGTTGCCTATCAATATAATGATTTGGTGAACACTGCACTGACCATGCGTTATGAATGGCAGGATAGCAACTGGGCGATTACCGCGATTCCAGCTTTAGGCTATCAGATTGCTGATCGCTGGTCAGGTTATTCGGAACTGATTTATCGCAAAGCCGAAAGTCAGGATAATGAATATGCGCTAGGCACTGGTGTCATGTATGCATTGAATGATCAGGTACAACTTGATGCCAGTATCGGAGTAAATCTGGAAGGTCAGAATAAAGGTTACTTCTCAGGCTTGGGCGTATCGTTCCTATTCTAAGCTGCTCTTATTTCGATATGACCAAAGCACTACAGTTTAAGATCGGGAGAAAAGTATTTTCTCCAGTCTTATTGGGCACAGTGTTGCTTAGCAATATTGCTCAGGCAGAAGCACCTTTGCTTTCGCCTGAGCAGGCTTTTCCTCTGAGTATCAGTTCAGTCACTCAGCAACAGGCTGAACTTAGCTGGGAAATTCCGAAAAACTATTATCTTTATCAGCATAAGGTAGAGGTAAAGCAGGGAAGTCAGCCGATGACCTTGCAATTACCACCCGCTGAAGATCTATATGATGAAAACTATGGTCATACCCAGGTTTATTATCAGCAATTAAAAGTTCAGATTCCGACACAGGCGGGTCAAACTTATCAGGTCAGCTGGCAAGGCTGTGCCAAAGACAGGCTTTGTTATCCTCCTCAAACCATTGAATTCAAGACTGACTTATCCGGTCTGGTGCAATCTGAATCTACTAGCTCGGGTAATAAAAAGTTACTGGATCTAAGCAGCTCTTCCTCGCAACACAACCGGATTATGGCAAATTCTGCTGATGATCTAGAATCAGGAAATACAGACAGCAAAATCGTCGAAGTCATTTCTACACGATCCAGCAGCGACTCGGCACAAGATCAGCAATGGTCTGCACGTCTCGCTGAAAGTTCGCTAGCTTATGGATTACTATTGTTTTTTGGCTTGGGCATTTTGCTGGCATTTACGCCATGCTCTTTGCCGATGCTGCCAATTCTGACTTCACTGATTGTTCGTGATAGCAAAGGCATCAAGGCTTGGATGATTGCCCTAAGCTTTGTAAGCAGTATGGCCACAGTCTATGCGGTACTGGGCTTGATCGCGTCTTCAGCCGGACTCAACTTTCAGCGCTGGTTACAGCAACCTGCCACCTTGATGGCATTTAGTGCACTATTTGTGGTATTTGCCCTCAACCTGTTTGGCCTGTTTGAAATTAAAATGCCACAGCGTCTGACACAGCGTCTGGACCGGGTTCAGGCGATGCAGCAAGGGGGAACTCTGGTCAGCGCTGCGGTCATGGGATCTGTTTCTGCCTTGCTGGTCGGGCCTTGTATGACGGCACCATTAGCCGGTGCATTATTATTTATTTCCCAGACTCAGAACCAGTGGCAAGGCGCAGTGCTGCTGTTTACTTTAGGTTTCGGTATGGGCACTCCGTTGCTGCTGGCCAGTATTATGGGGGCACGCATCCTGCCCCGAGCCGGGCACTGGATGAATCAGGTAAAAGTACTCTTTGCTTTCATCATGCTGGCTTTGGCCTTGTATTTTATTCGTCCGCTGATTTCAGAAGCTGCATTGCAGTGGCTGTCGCTAGGGTTGGGCTTAAGCTTTGTTGCCTATGTTCTGGCACGATTATTCTGGAAAAATACCGGACTGCGCTGGCTCTATTTCATCTGTTTGGCTATCGCCGTACCTTATATTACATATAGTCAGTATCAGCATAGTCAGCGCTTTTTTGTTGAAACTGCCCAACAACAGGCGAGTTGGCATATAGCAAAAACAGCCACTGAATTTGAACAATTACTGGCTACAGTACCGAAAGGGCAGAAGGTCATTATTGATGTCTATGCTGATTGGTGTGTGGCCTGTCAGCCGATTGAACATAAAGTATTAAAGGCAGCTGCTGTCCAGCAGGCCTTAGCCCCTTATTTTCTGATCAAGCTCGATCTTAGTCAGTATGATGCTACGCATCAGACTTTACTTAACCGATGGGAGATTCTGGGACCACCGACCTATTTATTTCTCGATACTAAGCAGCAGGAGATTCGCAGCTTACGTTTGACAGGTGCATTTAGTGGAGCAGAGTTATTGGCACAGCTACAGCGTTTAGAACAGCTCTAACATTCACTTTAAAACTTTTCTGGTACATGCTTTAAAGTGAATAAAGCCGAAAATATCAGGCCGGTTGAACTTTTAGAGGTTCCAGATAAGATTTCACCTGATTCCGTCCATTGGCTCGTCATGCGACACAAGGTTTGTCATTAGCATGATAATCAAATCAGTATCTTAATTCTTCTAACTAACCATAATGACATCATGCTGCGACTCAAACGATGTCATCATGAGTATAAGACGACTCAACCTGTGTCATTTTTACTTTGGAGAAACCGGACATTTCTATTTTGGAGTTACACTACTAATTTCGTATAACCGCCATTATGTTAAATGGAATTAGTTTCAGTAGTTTTAAAGTCGGATATAAGATGTTTTTTATTCATACATTAGAATATTGACTGAACATATATTTCATATGATATGAAGTAATTCCTAAACCTAAAGCCATGAGCATGGTTAGAGAAGTTAGACCCACCATAGAACCAAATTTATCTATTATAATTCCACCAACCCATGGCATGATCCCAGCCAATAAGTATCCAAAGGACTGGGTTATTCCACTTAGCCGTGTTGCTAATTGAGTACTAGATGCGAACTCAATAGGTAAAATAAGGGCTATAGGAAATAATCCTCCTGTAGCAATGCCTAAGCTAATTACAGCCCACCATTGAATCTGTGATATGAATAATAAGAATAAAGCACTGATAATTGTCAAACCGGTAAAAAAGAATAATGCACCTCGAATCTTGATTTTAAGTACTCGTAGACTTAAAGGGAAAAAGAGGCTAGTAAATGTCTGTAATATTAAGAATATTCCAATAGCGTAACTGGCCTCATATTGGCTATATCCAGCATCAAGATAAAACTTAGGAATCCAAGCCACCATCGTATAATTTATGCCTGCTTGTAACCCAAAAAACAATGTTAAGTTTAAAACTTCTATACGCTTTAATTTGTACTTAAGGAATATCATACTATTTGGTCTTTTTATGAAAGTGCTTTTCCATACTCCCCAAAAAAGAGCTGTCATTAAAATAGGAATTGACCAAAATGCAAGTCCATATTCCCACCTTTCCGTATTTATAGAAATGATAGGTGTTAGATAAGCAGCTAAAGCAGCTCCAATACCTATACTTGCGGCATATAACCCCATAGCTGCATAAGTTTTATCATTAAATACTTCTTTTACAAATCCTGAAACTAAAGGCCTGATGATCGCATCTCCAATGCCCACCAGAGCGGCAGTAAATAAAAGCAAAGCGTATCCCAAAGATGACTCTAACCGCAAAAATATACCTATAAAAAGAATAGTCAAAGCTAATAAAATGGATCTTTTTAGGCCTAATATATTTTCTAATCTATAGCCTAAAGGGGACAATATTCCCATAAAAATTACAGGAATGGCGGTAAGTACCCCCAAGGATTGATTACTGACTGATAGATCCTGCTGAATTTGATCTAATATTGGGGATATTGAGGAAATACCTGTGCGTAGACATAGGCCTATGCTAAAAAGCATGATCCAAGGTAAACATTTTTGAAAGCTCATTGAAAAACTGCTCTTCTAAATTGTAAATTTTATGGCTTATTTTTTATGTATTCTTTCGATATTATGCCAATATATGTCGATAAATTGCCAAATTTAAAGAATTTTAATCATGATGCATAATATTGTTCAGGAATGGAAAACGGCTTACACCAGTACAATTGAGTGCTTACCGAGACCCGTATATTTTCGTGCCTATAGTATTGAGGAAAGTACTTATATTGAGGAACATCAGCATGTTTGGTGGCAATTTTTATTTTCACGTCAGGGTTTGATACATATTCAAGTTAACGATACTTACATAAGCCTACCTTCTCAATATGGTGTGTGGATACCACCAAAGTGTCCACATAAAGTATGGGCTAAAGAAAAAATAAATCTTGAAAGTTTGTATATAGATAGTAGTTATATCAATAATTTAGAAAATACAACTAAAGTTGTTATTGTTAATAATTTTGTTCGTGAATTTATCCATCATGCCTGTACTACTATTCCTGTTGATTATGATGAGAATGGAACTGATGGGCGTAAGATAAAGGTATTAATTGAAGATTTAATCACTCTGCCAGATGCTCAATTTAATCTTCCCTTTCCTCATAACCCTGCATTTTTTAAATTATGTCTACAAATCCAAAAAAATCCCTGTGTAATGATCCCCCTAAAGCAAGCAGCTGATTATTTGCTACTTTCAGAACGAACGTTTTCACGTTTATTTCTAAAATATACAGGAATTCCATATACTAAATGGTGTCTAAAAGCACGCTTATTATATTCTCTAGAATTATTAGTATTGGGCAAGTCGGTAACTGAGATCGCATTTGACTTAGGATATTCCTCGCCTTCAGCTTTTATTCATGCCTTCAAATCTTTATTTAATACCACACCTAATCAATTTATAAAAACTGAATAAAATTATGTATAAAAACTCAAATTAACATAATACACCTTATACGAAAT